>NZ_PDKF01000004.1:335603-635603 GCF_004118855.1 Arcobacter sp. CECT 8983
AGGTTCGTTTTACAAAGCTCATAGTGATGATTCTAATATGATTGTAAAAGATGATGAACTAGTAGGTTTTAAAAATGTTGCAATAAATAGAAAACTTACAACTGTTTTCTTTGCCTCTTCATGTTCTGAAAAAGAAGATTTTAATACTTTTAGTGGAGGAGAATTATTGTTCAATTTTCTTTTTGATAAAGAAGGTAATCCTATTAAGTACAAACCAAAAGCAGGGGAAATGATTGTTTTTTTAAGTAACCCTTTTTTCACCCATGAAGTTCTAAAAGTAGAAAATGGATATAGGTTAAGTTTAGTTCAATGGCATGATGCAATCACTTCATAATAGGAACTATTATATAATGTAAGGATAAAATCTTTTGTTATAGGATTAGTTTATGAATACTAATGGATTATCACATGCATTGCTTTTAGATAAAAATGGTGGAGCAAAAAGTTTATCTTATGAAGAGATAAAAAGTTATAATAAAACTCAAGGCTTACTTTGGGTTCATTTTGATTATTCTAGTGAAGAAGCAATTGAATGGATAACCAATGTAAGTGGTATTGATGAAGTGGCTATTGATGCATTACTTACGTCTGAGACAAGACCTAGAACAACTATTTTAGATAACTCTATTTTGCTTGCTTTAAGAGGAGTTAATCTTCATCCAAATTCTGACCCTGAAGATATGATTTCAATTAGGCTTTTTATTTCAAAAGATTTAATAGTAAGCACTAAAAAAAGAGATCTTCTTTCTGTTCAAGATATAATAAATAGTTTTAATAAAAATAAAGGTCCTTTAGATAGTTCAGAGTTCTTAATAGACTTAACTGATAGGTTGACTTCTAGAATGGAAGGAACTATGAATGATTTAGAAGATAGAGCAAGTGAAATAGAAGAAATGGTTATATCTTCAAATAATGCTCAAGTAAGAACTGAAATATCAAGAATTAGAAGAGAAGCAATAAGTTTAAGAAGATATTTATTTCCTCAAAAAGAAGCCATGCATAAACTTTATAGTGACAAAATTTCATGGATAAGTGAACATGATAGAATACAGTTAAGAGAGATTACTGATCAATTAATTAGATATGTTGAAGAACTTGATTCAATAAATGATAAAGTGACTTTAATTCAAGAAGAAATACTAAGTAAAATGAGTGAACAAATGAACCAAAGAATGTATGTTTTATCGATTATTTCAGCAATTTTCTTGCCACTTGGTTTTTTAACTGGACTTTTTGGAATAAATGTAGCAGGTCTTCCTGGAACAGAAAACAAAGATGCCTTTATGTTTTTTACAATAGCTTTAAGTGCAATGGGAGTAGGATTGTTTTATTTATTAAAAAGGAATAAATGGATTTAAAGCCTAGTTTGCTGGTTTAGTATAAAAGTTAAACTTCCAACCTTTGTCTTTGTCATATTTTTCAAGATTGTAAGTTTCCCAAACTTTAATACACTTTTTATTTCCTTTTTTTACTCCATCTTTAGCAAATTGATGTGCTCTTCCAAAGTTTGGAAAGGCACCTTTTCCATTAGCATACATAAAGGCTAAGTTGCAGTTTGCATCTTCATAACCTTGCTTTGAAGCAAGTTCAAAATATTTTATTGCTAACTTATAGTCTTTATCTACAGCAATTCCAGTGGCTAAGAATTGACCAATCATATTTTGTGCTGGAGCATAACCTTCATTAGCAGCTTTTAAAAAAGTATTAAAGGCTAGTTTCTCATTAAAAAAGGGTGATCTTTTTGTAATATAAAGTTTCCCTAAAAGATAAGTTGATTTATGATGGTTTAGTAAACTACCTTGTTCTAAAAAGGTTTTAGCCGTAGAAATACTCTTTTGTACACCTTTTCCTTTTAAATAAAAAGTTGCAAGTCTATAAATAGACTCTGTGTCATCTCTTTTTGCTAAAACTCTATAAGAACTAAGAGCTTTTAAAACACCTTGTTCTTCTTCTATTTTTCTTACTTCTTCAAAACTAAGGCTAAAGGCAAAGCTTGTAATCAAAATAGTTAAGATTAGGTATTTCATTGTTACTCTTTTATTTAATCTGTTTTTCTATATTAGGATTAAGTGTTGTTGTTATTTCATAAGATATTGTATCATGTATTGTTGCTAATTGTCTAACATCATCAAAAATACATACTTCTTCATCTGTTGAATTAATAGAACAGTTATCCATTGATACTCGACCTAAAATTTCATAACCATTAGGAGTTTTATATGGTGTTTTTCCATTTAATCTTAAAAAGCCATCTCCATATCCAATATCATATGTTGATATATTTATTTCACTTTTTGCAGTAAAAATACCACCGTATCCAACTCTTTGTCCTTTTGTTATTTTTCTTGTAGAAATCCTATTTGCCCAAAGAGACATTATAGGTTTTAATTTTGGGTTATCAAAAATAGAATCTGTATCTAAATATCCATATTGAGCTATGCCAACTCGAGCAAAATCTTCATCGAAATTCTTAAATCTAAATAAACCTGAAGAGTTAGCTGAATGAAACATAGGAATGGGCAAAAAAAGTTTTTCACATGTGTTCACAGCCAAAGCTTTTACTTGGCTAAAAAGTTGTCTTTGCCAAAAGAATTCACATGATAAAGTATCAGCACTTCTATAGTGAGTCATAATTCCAGTCAAGTTTAAATTTTTCCTTAAAGTACCATGAATAGCCTCTTTTAGAGTTTCAAGTGAAATACCATTTCTATGCATTCCA
Organism: Arcobacter sp. CECT 8983; assembly: GCF_004118855.1. Taxonomy (NCBI): domain Bacteria; kingdom Pseudomonadati; phylum Campylobacterota; class Epsilonproteobacteria; order Campylobacterales; family Arcobacteraceae; genus Arcobacter; species Arcobacter sp. CECT 8983. Next base: position 338,323 of record NZ_PDKF01000004.1, read on the forward strand.
GTGTCCACTTTTAGGTGAACATTCGTTTTTTCGGGTACTTTTTCAAGTTGTTCAAGACTATTCACTACTATGTGAAAAGTATGTGAATAGTTGTGAAAATTAGTATCAGCTAAAATTAAGATTTGCTCAAATAATGTCTCAACTTTTTTAGCTTCTTCATGGGTTCTTACTACTGCTTTTGTTATTCCAAATTCTTTTGCCATTGATGCAATTTCAAAAAGTCCATGACCATAGGCATTGTCTTTTAAAACAACAGCAATTTTATCTTTAGAACCAGCATGTTCAGAAATTATTTTTAGGTTGTGGAAGTAGTTTTCTTTGTTTAAAATGATTTTAGGCAAGGTTTAATTTTCCTTTTCGTCATGGAAATAATTATATAGTAAAATAGCATCTTTTTCATTTAGAACTTCTTTTAACATTTCAATATTTGCTTCTTTTATTTTTTCAAAACTTCCAAAATATAAAAGTAGTTTTTTAACCTTTGCTTCACCAATACCTTTTATTTGTAATAATGAAACTTGTTTGTCTTCTTTTCTTTTTTGTTTCTTATGAAAGTTTATTACAAATCTATGGGCTTCATCTCTTTGTCTTTGTATAAATTGTAGCCTTTGATCACTAGGTTTTAGTTTTAAACTTCTAATTACTCCAGTTTTTTCTTTGAAATGAACTATATCTTTTGCAGCACCTTTAGCTCTATGAGCTTTTGCATCTACTTTTTCTTTTGCAATAGCTACAATATCAAGATTTACTCCAACAGATTGAACAATATCATATGCAAGTTTTAATAAAGTTTCTCCCCCATCAATAACCCACAAATCAGGAGGACTTACTTTTTCAAAACTTTCAACTCTTCTCATTAGCATTTCTCTCATTTGAGAGTATTCATCTTTTGACTGTAAATTATAGTGTCTAAACTGTTTTTTATCAAAAGCATTAAGCTCTTCATTCCAAACAATCATAGCTCCAACTGTAGCTTGTCCCATCATATGTGAATTATCAAAACTCTCTATTATATATGGAAGGGTTTGTAAGGTAAATAACTCTTTTAATTCCTCATAAATAGTTGTTTGATTTTTAGATGATTCAATTCTAAGTAGTTCATCACAGTTATTTAAGGCGATATTTAATAAGGATTTCTTTTTATCTTTTTTAGGATTAACTATTTTTATATTTCTATCAAACCTTTCCTTTAAGAACTTCTCTATCTCTTCTTTATCTTCTAGTTCTTGTGCTACTAAAATCTCTTTTGGCAAAAGAGGAATTTCATTATCATAATAATTGATAATAGCTCTTTGGTAAGCTTCATTTAAATCAATATCTTTATTATCTTCTAAAAAGTCAAGTTTAATAAAGTCATGAGATGAAGAAGTTAGTTTACCATCTCTAATAAACATACGTACTACGACACCTTTTTTAGTACCAGCTTTTATTGCAAAAAGGTCTAAATCTTCATTTGAAGCTAAGTCAATTCCTGATTTTATTTGAGACTTTTCAATAGTCTTAATTCTATCTCTTAGTTTCATTGCTTCTTCAAATCTAAACTCTTCTGAATATTGCAACATTTTTTCATTAAGTTTGTTTATTAGTTTGTTTTTATTATAGATATATTCACAAGCTTCATCAATTAGTTTTGCATAATCTGCAGTTGAGATTTTACCTTCACAAGGAGCATGGCATTTTTTAATTTGATGAAAAAGACAAGCCTCTTTACCTTTTATACAAGACTTCTTTTGAACTAAAGGAACTATTTCATAGATTGAATCAAGCATATCTCTAGCCCCTGTTGAATAGGGACCAAAATATTTTATATTATTGCTTTTATGGACTCTTCTTGTAATTTCAAGCCTAGGAAAGAGTTCACTATTGTCTATCATAATATATGGATAGGTTTTATCATCTCTTAAAAGAATATTGTATTTAGGTTTTAATTGTTTGATAAGTGAATTTTCTAATATAAGGGCTTCATGTTCATTTGGTACAACTATCCATTCTAAAGAGACTACTTCTGTAATCATTTTATATATACGAGGACCAAGTTTTTCAGCTGGTTGTAGTGTAGGAGTAAACTTAAAGTAAGATTTTACTCTATTTTTAAGTACTTTTGCTTTACCAATATAAAGTAGGTGCCCATCTTTATCAAAATATTGATAAACTCCTGCTTCGTTAGGAAGTTGTTTGAGTTTTTCTTCTAAATTCATTTGTGAATTTTATCTAAAAGTAGCTTTATGAAATAGCTAAAAACTATTTCATAAATTATGTTTTAGTGATAGTTTATATAATAAGGTTGTCTTTTTATATTTCTAGAACCAACTGCTTCTAAACCTAAAATTTGTCTAGGAGTCATTAAAGGTTTTTTATCATTTTTATAAAATATTTTGAATCCACTATCTGCAATAAGTGATTCATTTTGAGAATAAAGGTTATTATAAATTTGAACTTTTATTCCTCCTATACCATGTCCATCAATGTTGTATATTAATTCTACATTGTCATAGTTTTTAACTAACTCTTTTTTTCTTAACATTCTTTTATGGAACATATGAACTATTAGTTTTTTCTTTTCTAATATATTATTTTCAATCAAATAATTACTAATAAGTTCTTGTGCTTCATTTACTTCATCTCCAAAAATATGACCTATATATTTACCTGGAGGATATTTTCTATGTTTAGGAATTCTAAACTCTGGGTCTAATGCTAGGTGAACATTATCATATTTTAAATATTTTAAAACTGGTTTTAAAGCTTCTTTTGGAGTATAAACAGCAAGTTGTAAATCAATAATTACTGCAAAACCTTCTTCTTGAGCTCTTTTTATATATTTCATTACAGTTCTATGAGGTAAATTAATTATATAATCATTGTCTTTTCCTGGATCTCGTGTTGCTAAACCATATATTAAATGAAATGCTAGTTTTACATCAAAGTTTTCACCTAACTCTTTATCATAATATGCTTTCTTCTCTTTAAGCTTTTTTACAACATTGTCAATGTGGCTTTCTCCTAAAATACCTAAAGAAGGTGTGTACGGTCTTCCATAAAAACCTACTAGAACTTCACTTTTTATTGGATCTTTTTGAACTACTATCTTTTCTTCTTTTTCAACTTGTGTTGGTAGTGTAGTTGTGTTTGCAAGGATAGGGTGAGTTAAAAGGGTAAATAGTGTAATTATGAAAGTTAATTTTTTTTTCATTTGCTCGCTTTTTTTTAATAGTTTCATTAGCGAAAGTATATTGAAATATATTAAAAAAAAATTTAAAAATTTGTTTTAAACCAAAGTTTCCAAAAATTTTTACAAATAACTTTATAATTTTTTAGTGTTCTGTAATATTTTTCTTTTATAAATGGAAAATAGGAGCTTAGAAGAATTTTCTCTTCTTCTTTTGAAAAATTATATTTTATGCACAGAGTTGCTAAATCAAAAAATCTATTATTTATAGAAGCAAATTCCCAGTCTATAAAATATGCTTTATTATCAAAAATAATATTCTCTTTATTTAAGTCATTATGACATAAGACTAAATCCTTTTTTTTATTATTTTTTCTAAGCTTTTTAAGGGATTTTTTTATAATTTTTTTTGATTTTTCATCTTTTAATAGAGTTTTATAGCTTTTAAACTCATTTTCTAAAAAGTTGGTTTTTTGGTTAAATTTAATTTTATGAAGTCTTTGTAAGGATTTAGCTAAAGTTTTAATATCTTTTTTTGAAAGTTTATTTTTATGAACTCCTTTTAAAAAGTGACAAGTCATAAACTTATCACTTAAATAAACAGGTTTTGAAGCAATACCTTTATTGTATGCTTTTTTTTGTATTTTAAACTCTTGTTTTCTATTTATATTCACACTATGAGTTTTTTTAAAAACTCGTAATATAAAATCTTTTTCTTCTTTTTTTATTTTATAAACTTCGTTACAAAGCCCTTGATTTTTTAACTTTTTTACCATCTATAGAAGTTTTAAAATATCCTCTTCTATAGCTTCTGGTGTTGTTGCAGAACCAAATCTATCAATAACTTTCCCATTTTTATCTACTAAAAATTTTGTAAAGTTCCATTTGATACTTTCTGTACCTAATATCCCTGAAGCTTCTTTTTTTAGGTATGTGTAAAGTGGGTCTTCATTTTCTCCATTTACATCAATCTTTGCAAACATATCAAAATCAACTCCAAAAGTTAATCTACAAAAATCTTCAATCTCTTTATTTGTTCCTGGCTCTTGATTGGCAAATTGATTTGAAGGAAACCCTAAAATCATAAAGTCTTTATCTTTATATTTTTGATATAGATTTTCTAATCCTTCATATTGAGAAGTGAAACCACATTTACTAGCAATGTTTACAATAAGTAAAACTTTGCCTTTATATTTTGATAAAGAGACTTCTTCTCCTTTTATATCTTTTACTTTTAAATCATAAATACTCATATCTTTATCCTTTGCAAATAGTGTTAGTGATAAAAAAATCATTAAAGAAATGATAGTTTTAAAAAACATTCTAAATCCTTTTTTTTGTATTTTAACCTAAATAAATATCATTTTGTAGTGGTTTTTTGTTTTAAAATAAATTTGTTTTATCAAAAATCACATCATTGTAGTCAACAAACCTATTGCACCTTTTACCTTCTAATGCTAAACAAATATCTTGCCATTTTTTAGAGTGTCCACCATTTTCTTTACTTACATCCCCAAATACAAACATTAAAGCATGGGCATATTCATGGGGTAAAACATCATCAATCATATAATCAACACTCTCTTTAAATCTCTTTTTATTTAGAAATATTACTATTTCTCCTTTTTGATTTAAGGTTGCTGCCCCAAAAAGATTAGAGGGCATTTTATTAGAGACTTTAATTGGAATCTTTCTTTTTATTCCAAATTTTTTATAGGCTAAACTTTGTAGATAAAGAATTTTATGTGTGATTCTATTTTTTGTTTTTTCATCTAAATCAGAAGTTTTAAATTTGTGAGTGTTGTATATTGAATAGACTAAAAATATTGTTCCTAAAATTGTGATTGAAGTAAAAAATAGTTTTAGTCTTTGTAAAAACACAAAAAAACCTTTCTAAGGAAAGGCTTTTAAAAGAACATCTTTGTAGTGATTTAATTGTTGCATTAGCTCATCACCATGGTCATTGATATCTGGATGATATTTTCTAGCTAGTTCTTTATATCTTTTTTTTATATCTTCTTTTGTTGGATCACTTGTAAATCCAAAAAACTCTTTTGCCTTTGATACTTCACCAAAAGATGAAGTCGCACCTTGAAAGTTTCCATTTCTAAACTGTTCTTGAAAATCATTGAAGTTAAAGTTATTTGCTCCATTTGCTTGAGAAAAATCTTGTCCATTGAAAGTAAATTTGAAGTGAGCATTATTTCCAGAAGCTTCTCTTAATTTCTTTTTAAATTGATAAACTATGTAATATCCAATTGCAATTAGTGTGAATATAATGATTAAAAATGTTCCAAAATTAGTAAATATTAAATACAAAATTCCAAAGAATATTGCCCATTTTATAAGACTACTTATAAGTTGTGCCAAAATATTAATCCTATTATTTATAAATTTTGTGGGTATTATAGTATTTTATTGTGAAGTATTTGCTTATCAAAAATGTAGATTATAAAAAGGTATGAATTTCATACCTTTTTATTTAAATTTTTTAGAATGATTCCCATTCATCATCATTGCTTTTTTCTGCTTTAAAAGTATTATGTTTATTAGTTGTTTTTTCTACTTTTGTTTCAGTTGGTTTTTTAGTTTTAATTTCACTTGTATGTGTACTTAAACTAGCTTTAGAACTTACTTCTTTTTTAATATTTACATTTTCTTTTCCAATAAACTCTTTGCTTTGAGCATCTGCAACAATCTCTTTTGCAACTCTATCTGTATCAATTGCAATATCATGAGTTTTGTTTGCAATAGAAGCATTCTCTTGAGTTTGTTTATCTAATTGGTTAATTGCATCATTAATTTGAGTAATACCAGATTCTTGCTCTTTACTTGCATTTGCAATTTCATTGATTTTTTCTGTTGAGTTATTTATATTTTCTAATAATGAGTTATATCCAGTAATCATATCAGCACTAATAGATTTACCTTCATTTGCTTTACTTGTTGCATTTTCAACTAAATCTTTAATCTCTTTAGCTGCTTCAGCTGATCTACTAGCTAGGTTTCTTACTTCTGCTGCTACAACTGCAAAACCTTTTCCAGCTTCACCTGCAGTTGCTGCTTCAACTGCTGCATTTAGTGAAAGAATATTTGTTTGGAAAGCAATTTGATCAATAATAGAAATCGATTCATTAATCAATGTTACTTGTTCAGTAATATCTTCCATTGCAGAAGTAGTTTTTTGTGCAAGGTTTTGTCCTTGTTTTGCAGATGAGTTTAGGTCATCTGTATATTGGTTCATTTGTTGGATGTTTTGTCCATTGCTTACAATTGTGCTTGTAATTTCTTCTAAAGCAGCAGCTGTTTCTTCTAATGAAGTAGCAGCAGAATTAGCAGAGTCATTTAGAGTATCAACATTTTCAATTAGTATGTCAGAAGAGCTATCAAGAGCAAGTCCAATTTCTAAAGATTTTTTTAATAATTCAGAAATACTATCTCCTAAATTATTTACTCCACTTGCTAATTGTTCTAAGTGTGCTTTTATTCCAGTTGTAGGCACTTTATTTCTGTAATTAGAGTTTGAGTATTCACCAAGTACTTTTAAAATAGAATCAACATTCTTTTCTAAGTTTGCACTCATATGATTAATCATTTTTGTTAAGTCATTTAAAGCTTCATTTGAAGAATTAATCTTAATCTTAGAACTAAAGTCACCTTGTTCATATTCTGTTAAAATTCTTACTGATTCATCTATAACTTTTCTATCTTGATCAATATTTTGTTTTGTTTTTTCAATATTTTTGTTTACTACTTTTGCCATAGAACCAAATTCATCATGATTTTTGTCATTTAATAGTTCTACATTATCTGTTTCATTATTTAAATAGTTAAAGAAAGAAATAAGACCTCTTTGAAAGTTATCTAGATTTGATAAGATACTTCTAATTAATGTTAATGCCATACCAATAAATAAAATAGAAGCTATAATTCCTACAATTAAAAGTTGCATTGTTTGAGTATTCTCTGCTTCTGTTCTCTCTTGTTTTGCATGAATATTTATCTCTTCTAGTTTTTTTTCAAGTTCAATTCCAATAGAAACCATTTTCTTCATGTCACGTAAAATCTCTTGACTTTCTTCTTGTATTCCATTTGAATAATCATTGATTCTTGAATTTGCAAAAGAGTCAAAAAATGAAATATACTCTTTACTTAAGTTTTGTATCTCTTTTGTTAACTTTATATCTTCTTCTAATTCTAAGTTTTTTAGAAGTTTTGAACTTTGGTCATTAATAACAGAGAATTTATCTCTTACTTTTTGGGCATTGTCACTTGTAGGGAGTCTTAAAAATTGATATACAGTGATTCTTCCAGTAAGTACTTGCTGTGTCATTTCATCTGTTATTTTTGCATTTGTATCTTTTATTTTAAGTACACCATTGTAGTAAGTATAGATACTACCCGCAATAATCGTTATAAAAAGAAATAAAATTGGTAAAACCAATAATTTAACTTTTGTCGAAATATTTGAAAACATTAACGTCCTTTTTGTCACATTTGTAATAATTGTCACAATAATATAATAATATATTAAATATTCCTCTTAAATGCATCCCAAAATACGACTATATAGTTCTTTTAATTTAGATATTAATAATAAATATCATTTATCTAGTAAGTCTAAAATAATTAACAATAATTTTAATAAAAAATTAATAATTATAAAGTATGATTATAATATAATAGATTAATGTAATATAGGGAATTTATATGGATTATGAAGAGTTTGAAAAAGCTGTAGATCTTTTTGGGATTTTAACAGGAACTTCAAAAAAAGAGTTAAAACAAAAGTATTTAAAGTTGTCAAAAAAGTTACATCCTGATACAGAAGAAGGAAGTGATGAAAAATTTCAACAACTACAAGAGGCTTACGAACTTTTAAATAATTATATTGATTCTTTTAAATATTCATTTGATGAAGAAGAGTTTAAAGCTCAATTTCCTCCATTTACCAACTACAAAAATTGGAATAAATAATAAGGGACTTGTATGAATGATATTAAAAATACAAAAGAGTTAATATTAAGCACTTTGGTTGCTGATGCTTACTCTTTAGGGGCACATTGGGTTTATGATGAGAAACTATTATTAAATCTTAATGTTGATTGGAATGAGTTAAATGATGCAAAAGCATTATGGCACAAAGGTAAAAAAGCAGGTGAATTTACTCATTATGGTGATCAATTAGTTTGGCTATATAACTTTTTACAAAATAAAGAAAACTTTAATACTGAAGAGTACACAAAATATTGGTTTGATAGAATGCAGTGTTATAATGGTTATATTGATGGTGCTACAAAGGATACTTTAGCAAATATCAATGAAGGAGTATTCCCAACAGGTTCTTCTTCTACTGATTTATCAATAGTTGGAAGAATAGCTCCTTTATTACTTGTATCAAAAGATAAAAAAGAGTTCTTAGAAAATGTAGAAAACTTTGTACAAGTAACTCACAACTCAAATGAAGCTTTAATTGCTTCTAAATTCTTTGCAAAACTTTTAGTTGAGGTTTTAGAAGGAAAAGAGATTTTAAAAGCTATTGATGAGTTAAAAGAAGAGTTTGATTCAAAAATACAAAGTTATATAAATGCAGGAATTAACTCTAAAAATGAAGATAGCACAACTGCAATAAGAAATTTTGGACCTGCTTGTGATATAAATGGTGGTTTTCAAGGTGTAATACATCTTTTAAGCAAATACGATAATTTAAAAGAAATGCTTATTTGCAATGCAAAAGCAGGTGGAGAAACAAGTGCAAGAGCAATGTTAGCAACATTAATATTTATGGCACAAGAAGATAAAAAAATAAGCCAAATACCACCTTCATGGCTGAATATTAGAGTAACAATAATATAAAATGAAAAGGACAAAGATGAGAAGATTTATGCGGTTTTTTAAAGATAAATTTTATATAGAAATTCTTTTTGCTACTGCATTATTTTTTGTAGCTTTATCATTAAATCTGATGTTAGAATTTATAATCTATATGTTGTACTTTATTATTTATCTAGAAATAGTAAGAGCAGTTATAAACTATATAAGAGAGCAAAGAGTTGTAATATCTTTTTTAGTTGATGCCTTTATTATTTTAGCTTTAAGAGAATTAATAGTAAATCTTGTAAAAATTAACAATGAAAAAATAGACTCTATTGAAGCACTTTGGTCAAGTAGTTTAAACTATAATATTATGATTATTTCAGGGGTGATTTTGTTTTTATTCCTAGTAAGATATTTATCGGTAAAAACAGCTCCTAAATATTTAATTGATAAGATAAAAAAAACAGATAATTATGTATGATAAATTATCATGAACCTGTATATAGACCTCCAGCAGAGGCAAACTCAATAATAATACAAGTTACACTTGGTTGTTCATACAATAAGTGTAGCTTTTGCTCTATGTATGAAACAAAAACTTTCCAAACTAGAAATTTAGATGAAATATTTAAAGACATAGATAGTATGTCTATTTACTCTGACGAAAGAAGAGTATTTTTAGCAGATGGTGATGCCTTAGCTTGTGATACTTCTTTTTTAGTTGAGGTTTTAACTTATTTAAAAAAGAGTTTTCCAAAACTTCAAAGAGTCTCTTCTTATGCAAGTCCTTATAATCTTTTACAAAAATCACAAGAAGAGTTAAATCTTTTAAGAGAACATGGTTTATCTTTGGTTTATTATGGAATAGAAAGTGGAAATCATGAGTTGTTAAAATATGTAAATAAACCTATGAATCCAGAAAAAATGGTGGAAGGTTTAAATAAAGCGACAAAAGCAAATATGAAAATATCAGCAACTCTTATTTTAGGACTTGGTGGTAAAAAGCTATCAAAACAGCATATTGAAGATAGTGCGAAACTTATCAATAAATGTGAACATATAAATTATCTATCTACTTTGCAACTTGGACTTACAAGTACAAAAGAGGATAATTTTTTCAAAAGATTTGAAAAGAAAAATAGTGAATTTATTTTTTGTGATGATAAAGATATGTTAGAAGAACAAAAAAAATTGATAACTTTAATTAATCCTAAAAAGCCTATAGTTTTTCGGTCAAACCATGCTTCAAATGCCTTGCCTTTAAAAGGAACACTTCCTAGAAATAAAGAGGATTTAATTCATACATTGAGCCTAGCAATAGAAGACTCTTCTATGCTAAGACCAATGTTTTTAAGAGGTTTTTAGTTCATATCAGGTTTTGGAGTTTTTGAAGTACTCACTGGTAACTGAGGATATGAAATATCTGGTTTATCACCTGTAAGAGCTTTTAAGAAAGTAGTAATCTTAGAAGACTCATCATCAGAGATATTGATACCTAATTGTACAGAACCCATCTCTTTTACTGCATCTGCAAGTGACCAAATAGCTCCATTATGGAAATATGGTGCTGTCTCTTCGATATTTCTAAGTGTTGGTGTTTTTACCATACCATTTTTATCACCTTGGAAACCACCTAAAGAAGCAAATTTATATTTTTCTGCTACTTGGAAAGGTTGCATTGTTCCACCTAAACCTATATCATTGTGGCACGATACACAGCCTTTGTCCACAAATAGATTTAAACCTTCTTTTTCAGCAGGAGTTAGAGCATCTAAATCTCCGTGCATAAACTCATCAAATCTTGATGGAGTAACTAATGTTCTTTCAAATACTGCAATTGTATCTGCAATAAGTTTGAAGTCGATTTTTACATCATCTCCATAAGTATCTTTAAACTCTTCAACGTATGCTGGCATAGAAGTAACTCTTGCAACAACTAAATCTTTTGGTGCTGCCATTTCTGGTCCAGCTTGAATAGGTCCTTGTGCTTGATCTTCTAAGTGAGGACTTCTTCCATCCCAAAACTGTACTTTGTTTAAAACTGAGTTATAAACAGTTGGCGAGTTTAAGTGAGCTGGATTTGGAGTCCACTTATGTCCTACAGCCGCTGCTACACCATCGGCTCCACCCATAGCTAAGTTATGACATGTATTACATGAAATAAGACCACTTTTTGATAGTCTTGGTTCGAAGTATAACTTCTTTCCTAACTCAACTTTCTTCTCAGTAATTGGATTGTTTGGGTCATCTACAAGTTTTAAAACTTCTAACTGACTTTGAGGTATTGCTTTAACACCTGCTTCTTTTACTTTGTTTATAAGTTGCATATCACTTGAAGCGAATGCACTTACACCTACTAACGCTAAACTTAAAACTACACATTTTGTTTTCATTATTCTCTCCTTTTAGTAGATAAATAAAATCATAGGATAATTTTTATTAATTGAAAATTAAAGTAAATAAAATATCTTTATTATTGAATAAAATTAATCTTTTATTAAGGTAGATAATTTGTATTGATACTTTTTATAAGTAAAACCATTATTTATTAAATGTAATTTAAATTGTTATTATTCTTAAATGTGTGACCAAGATGTGACAAAGAAAAGATATGATTATTAAATTTGAATAAAGGTAGTTAATGGCTATATATAATACTAACCAAAGAGATAATTTAGAAAGGTTTAATGAGTTCCATAAAGAATTTATACTTAATAAAAGGTGTTACTTTACTGGAGAAAAAGTTTTTAATCATAAAAATATAAAAGAATATGAAAATCAAATTATTAAAGGTTATGATAATAGTGATAGATCAAATCAAGCAAAGTATAGGGATCAAATTATCAAAGGTATGAGTAACTCAAAAAGCTTTAATCTTTTTTTTACAAATATATACTATTTATATGATTTATTTAGGCAGACTGACAATAAAATTAATAGAATAAACTTTTATTTAAATTGTTATCTAAAAGACTTTGATGTTATTAAAAAGGATAAAACATCTAATTCTTCTGATTCCAAAATAAAGAAAGTTTTGAATAATATTAATTTAAATATCATAGTTAATGAAAATATTTGTACAAATGGAATAATTAATTCAGTAGCTTATAATACTAATATGTATTATGAAATGAATTTCATTTATATTTTCTTGAAAAAAATATTTGAAAATGAATGTAACTATTCTGAAATTATTGAAAACATTAAATTTAAAGATGTAATATATTTAAAAAAATTTCATTCAAAAGTAATTCATAGTTTTGTTTCAAGAAATGCTTTATTATATTTGTTTTATCCAAAAAAATATGAACCAATATTAAGTTATGGAGATAAAAAGTCAATTATTACTTATTATTTGGGTTCTATAAAAAGTGAGTTTTTAAAAGAATTAGATATAGATTTATTATATATAAGAAATCAATTAAACATGAGTAATAATGGTTTCTATGACGAACCTTTTAACATTTGGGAAATTGATAAGAAAATATCTACTTCAGTTAGCAATAGGTTAAAACAAGTTAATACGCCTCCTTACATAACTGATTTAGATATAGATTTTTTATCAGAAAGGGAAAGAGAATCATTGATTAAGGCTAGAATTGGACAATCATATTTTAGAAACCAACTTCAATCAATATTTAAAACTTGTTCTATATGTGGAATAGAACATAGTGAATTATTAGTCGCTAGTCATATTAAACCATGGAGTAAATCAAATAGTGATGAAAAAGTAGATTACCAAAACAATGGATTACTTTTGTGTGTGATACATGATAAATTATTTGATAGAGGTTTTATTTCTTTTGATGATAATGGCAAAATTATTATTTCAAAAAAAATTAAAAAAGAAGATTTTAATAAAATAAGAATTGATAAAAAATTTAGATTAGGCTTTGAGATATCAAAAAAGATGAAAGAATATTTGAGATATCATAGAATAAATATATTTTATAAGAGCAATTAGCTCTTATAACTCTATTTCTAAAGCAACAGGGCAATGGTCACTTCCCATTACTTCTGCCATAATATAGGCATTTTTGATACTATCTTTTAAGTCTTCACTTACATAGAAATAATCAATTCTCCAGCCAACGTTATTTGCTCTTGCATTTGCTCTATAACTCCACCAGCTATATGAATCTTTCATATCACCATTTATATGTCTAAAAGTATCAACATATCCATGGGCTAAAAACTTATCAATCCACTCTCTCTCCATAGGTAAGAATCCAGAAGTCTTTTCGTTTGCTTTTGGTCTTGCTAGGTCGATTTCAGTATGAGCTGTATTTACATCACCACATACTATGATAGATTTTCCTTCTTTTTTTAAGTTTTCACAATGCTCTAAAAATCTATCATAAAATTCCATTTTATAAGTAAGTCTTTCTTCTTTTGATTGTCCATTTGGGAAATATACATTAAAGTATGCAATTTCTTTGTTTCCAAGTTTAAAGTGAGCTTCGTTGATTCTTCCTTCATCAAGAATATCAACAGTAGGGCAGTTACAAGTAAAGTGTGGCTGTAAATCAGTAAAAAGTGCAACACCACTTCTTCCTTTTATAGCAGAACTTGATACATGTAGGTTTTTATAATTTTTATCAAAAATAGTGTCTGGGATTTGTTCTGCTTGTGCTTTTGTTTCTTGTAATCCAAGAATATCAATATTTGCTTCATCTACCCATTTTAGAGCTTCTTTTTTGTCAACTGCTCTAATACCGTTTACATTCCATGAAATAAATTTATAATTTTGTTTCGCCAAATTAATCCTTTTTTTTATCTATTTCTTTTATTTTTAAATCTTCTAAATTTTCAATTTTTTTAGGTTGTTTTATTGATAAATCTTTTAAAGAGTTTAGGTCTTTTTGATTTGAAAAGTGTGGTGAGTTTTCAAGTAGTTTATCACCTTTTCCACCATGCATATCTATTTTGCCTTTTTCTTTATTGTAATAATTGTTTGCAAATAAAGAAGTACAAAGAAGTATTATAAAAATACTAAATTTCAATTTTTTTCCTTTTTAGATTTTTTGCCATACCATAAAGTGTAATTAATATCCAAAATATTTCAATAACAAGTGAACCTAAGTTAAAGTGTACGCATAATGATATGAACAATAATATTGCACCAACTAGGTTTAAAACTTGATAAGGTATAGAAGTTATAGTATATTTATTAGTTTGTAGTAAAAAATATGCAAATACAACAAATAGCATTCCTACAAATCCAATAATTTGATAAATATCTAGTTCCAATTATTTTACCTCTTCTTATTTTTTAATAGCTATTTTATCTATTTATACTTTGGAATTGTTTTATTCATATGTTCTTAAGAAAAAAGTAAATAAAATTTTACCAATTAAATTAAGCAAATTCCAAGGTTTGGAACGACAATATACTCAATTATGTCTCGTGCTTTGTTTAAAAAACTGAAGTAATCAAGGTTTTTTATATGCACCGAAATAAAAAAATCATTCTTTTATCTCACTGTATTCTTAATGTAAATTCAAAAGTTAATGGTATCGCAAACTATAAGGGTTCTTTAGAAGAACTTATGGTTCCTTTGATCCAAAAAGGCTTTGGTTTTATTCAACTTCCTTGTCCAGAAACTCTTCATTGTGGAGTAAAAAGATGGGGACAGGTAAAAGAGCAGTTAGAAACACCATATTTTAAAAAGCATTGCAAAAATTTATTAGAACCAATTATTGAACAAATAATTGACTATCAAAACAATGAGTATGAAATAATAGCCTGTATAGGAATAGATAAAAGTCCTAGTTGTGGAGTAAATCTTTCTTGTAGAGCAAATAACTGGGGTAAAGAGTTTGATAAATCTTTTTCACTTGAAGAGATAATATCTTCTTTACGATTTGTAAATGAAGAAGGTGTGTTTATAGAGGTATTTAAAAAGTTATTAGATGAAAACAATATTCATTTAAATTTTTTAGCTATCGACGAAGCCAATCCAAAAACTTCAGTAGAAAAAATATTAAAGGAATTAAATTGAAAAAAATTGTTTTAGGACTTATGGTATGTTTATCAGTACTATCTTTTGCAAAAGATAATACCTTGACTGTAGGACTTTGTGCTGCTTATCCTCCTTTTGAATCAAGGGATACAAAATCAGGAGATATTGTTGGATTTGATGTAGAATTAGCAAATGAAATCGGAAAAATCTTAAATAAAAAAGTAGTTATAAAAGATGCCGAATGGCAAGCTTTACTTGGTGGACTTAAAAATAGTCATTATGACATTATTCTTAGTGCTATGAGTAAACAAGAAGCTGGAGCAAATAATGTAAATCTTTCAGATACTTATTATCTTTTAAATGATGTTATTGTTGTAAAAAAAGACAATCAAGAAATTTCTTCTAAAGAAGATTTAAAAGATAAAACAGTTGGTGTACAACTTGGAAGTGGAAGTGAAAAAGTTGTTGATAAATTAGAAGGTTTAGAAAAAGTAGCAAGATATAACTATAATCCAGAAGCTTTTTTAGATTTAAAACATGAAAGAATTGATGCAGTTGTAGTTGGTTATGCATATGCAGTTAATCAAAAAAACTTTAAAGAAGAGTACAAAATAGTTGGGAAACTTGCGCCTGCTGAATTAGTTGTAGTAATGAAAAAAGGGCAAGACAAATTAACAAAAGATATTAACAAAGCTCTTGATACACTAAAAGAAAATGGTGTTTATGATAGTTTAGTTAAAAAGTGGCTAGCGGTAAAATAGATGGATTTTAGTGCAGTTTTTGATAATCTAGGATTTTTATTAGAAGCCTCATGGCTTACTATATATTTATCTTTTGTTTCATTTTTAATTGCTTTATTTATTGGAGCAGTTGTTGGAACACTTAGAAGTTATAAACTGCATTGGTTATTGAATTTAATACTTTCTTCTTATATAGAGATTTTTAGAGGAACTCCTCTTTTAATACAATTATTTTTCATCTATTATGGTTTGCCTCAAGTTGGCATTGCAATGTCAAGTCATGAAGCAGCCATAATAGGCTTGTCTTTAAACTTTGGGGCATATATGTCGGAGATTGTAAGAGGGGGAATTCAAGGTATTGATAAAGGTCAAGCAGAAGCTGCAATATCTTTAGGAATGAATAAAATCCAAATCTTAATCTACATTATTTATCCACAAGCTCTAAAACTAAGTTTACCTGCATTGACAAATACTTATGCTGCTATACTAAAAGATAGTTCTTTAGTTTCTGTTCTTTCAATAACTGAATTAACAAGAGCAGGGCAACTAATATATGTAAGAACATACGAACCTTTTGAGATTTATCTTACTCTTGGAGTTTTTTATTTTGTAATGACATACTCAATTTCTCTAATTTCAAGGAAAATAGAGAAAAAGTTAAATTACAATTAGAAAGGTTCTAAGTCTTTTTTGGGTATTTTAAAAACTTAATTTTTTTATAAAGATATAAAAGATGTCACAAGAAATTTTATTAGGGATTCTTACCTTTTTTACATCAACTATTGCAGGAGTTGTTGGTCTTGGTGGTGGAATGATTTTAATTGCTATTCTTCCTTCTTTTTTGCCTATAAATGCTTTAGTTCCTGTTCATGGTTTAACACAATTAAGTAGTAATTTAAGTCGTGCAGTATTTGGTTATAAAGATGTAAAATTAGAAGTAATACCTAAATTTTTACTTGGTTCACTTGTAGGTGTATCTTTTTTTGCTATTATTTTATATTTTGTTTCATTAACATACATTCCTCTTTTTATAGGATTTTATATTTTACTATCTTTATGGAGTCAAAAGTTTAATGACAAAATCAAAAAATTTGAAAGCTATTATTTAATAGGTTTTATACAAAGTGGTTTTTCTATTGTTGTTGGCGCCACTGGACCACTTGCAACCACACTTTTAGTTAAAGATTATAATGATAAACATACAGTTGTGGCAACTGCTGCTGCTTTGATGAGTATTACTCACTTATTAAAAGTTTTTGCTTTTATGATTTTCGGTTTTATATTTTTTGATTATTTAGGAATTTTAGTTGCTATGATTATAGGAGCAATTGCAGGAAGTTATGCTGGAACAAAACTAAGAGATAAGATTGATGGCAAAAAATTTATGCTAGCATTAAAAATCATTTTATCATTTATGGCTATAAAGCTTATTATATTTGTATTTATGTAAAGAGGACATATGTTAAAAGGAATTATTACACTATTATTTTTTCAATTTATAGGTGAATGTATTGCTAAACTTTTTGATTTATTAGTACCAGGTCCAGTTATTGGTATGATTTTATTACTTGTTTTTTTAATTATTAAAAAGTCAAGTTTTCCAAGTCTTGATAATGCAGTTGCAATTCATTTAAGATATTTACCAATGCTATTTATCCCTGCTGCGATGGGAATTATTACACAAGTTGATATTATCTCAAAAGAGTTTTGGGCTATTACAGTTTCACTTTTTGTAGGAACAATTGTTGCTTTAGGTTTTTGTGCTAAGTTAATGGATTATTTAACAATCAGACAGGAGAATAAAAAATGAATATAGATGCATTAATACAATATGTTTCTAATACTCCTCTTGTTTGGTTGTTATTGACTTTAGGGGCATTCAAAATTGGAATTATTGTTTATGAAAAATTTGATAAACATACACTTTTACAACCAATTATAATTGCATATATGATTATTATGTTAGCAATTATTATAACAGGTGCTTCTTATGAAGAGTATTTTAAAGGGGTTCAAATTATTCACTTCTTTTTAGGACCTGCAACGGTTGCTTTAGCACTTCCTTTATATAAAAACTTAAAACATATAAAGTCGCTATTTTTTCCAATATTTATTACTCTTGTTGTAGCAGGAACATTTACTATTGTTATTGCAATTGCTTTATTATGGGCTTTAGATGCACAACTTCCAACAATGTTATCCATGACTACAAAATCAATTACTGCTCCAATTGCTATTATTACATCAAAACAAATTGGTGCAATACCTTCTTTAGCAGTTGGCTTTGTAATTATTGCAGGAATTATTGGAGCACTTTTAGGAACTGCTATTTTTAAAATTTTAAAAATTAAACATGATACTTCAAAAGGTTTTGCTCTTGGAGTAGTTTCTCATGGTATTGGTACAGCAAGAGCAATTGAAATCTCTGAAAAGGCAGCTGCTTTTTCAGCACTTGCAATGGGACTAACAGGAATATTAACTGCTGTTTTTCTTCCTTTAGTTGTACAATTTTTCAAATAGATGGAAAAGATATTTAAATCACGTGTAGCTTTGCTATACATTATGTCTATATCTATGGTTTTCTCTTTTTCTGCATGGATGAGTCTACTTAATAACTTTGTTATTGAGGTAGCATCTTTTGATGGAAGCCAAATAGGAATTTTACAAAGTTTAAGAGAAATTCCTGGATTTTTAGCTTTTACTGTTGTATTAGTTATAATTTTTGTAGCCCAACAAAGACTTGCCTATATCTCTATGATGATGTTAGGTGTTGGAGTTTTATTAACTGGGTTTTATCCAACAGCTCTTGGATTATATATTACAACAGTTATTATGTCTATAGGTTTTCACTATCTTGAAACTTTAAATCAATCTCTAGCCTTACAATGGTTAAGTAAAGAAAAGGCTCCTATTATTTTAGGAAAAATAACTGCTGCTAAATCTTTTACTTCTCTTGTAGTTTTTGTGCTTATTTATATAATGATGAAGTTTTATTCTGTAGAGTACAAATATGTTTATGCTTTTTTTGGTGGAGTAACTTTAATAGTAGGAATTATTGCTTGGATAGCATTTGATCATTTCAAAGATGATGTAGTTCAAGAAAAGAAAATCAAACTTAAAAAAGAGTATTGGCTTTTTTATGTATTAACTTTCTTTGCTGGAGCTAGAAGACAAATCTTTATGGTGTTTGCAGGGTTTTTACTTGTAGAAAAATTTGGTGTAGATGTTCATAATATGGTTGCACTTTTATTTATAAATTCTGTTTTAAATATGTATTTTGCACCAAAAATAGGAAGATTTATTGTTAAATTTGGAGAGAGAAATACTCTAAGGTTTGAATATATTGGACTTATGCTTGTATTTGTTTCTTATGCTTTTGTTGAAAATCTTTATGTGGCATATTTTCTTTTTGTTATTGACCATATTCTATTTTCAATGGCAATTGCCCTTAAAACATATTTTCAAAAAATTGCCAACCCAAAGGATATTGCAAGTGCAAGTGCAGTGTCATTTACAATAAATCATATAGCAGCAGTATTTTTACCTGCTCTTTTAGGATTAGTTTGGCTTTATTCTACTTCTTTAGTATTTATTATTGGTGCAAGTGTTGCTTTCTTATCTTTTTCTTTATCTTTTTTAATACCAAGACATCCAGAACAAGGTTTTGAGACTACATTAAAACCTAGAGCTTAATACTCTAGGTTTTTCAAATATTCTGCTATTTTAGGAACATTGTCTTTTCTACAAATTAGACAAGTAGGAATATAAGCTGTTTTTTTATCGAGTTTTGTGATTTTTAAATCTTCAGTAAAGCCTAGTTTATCAACTAAATTTGTAGGAAGTAATGTTTTACCCATACCTGATTTTACACAAGCTAAGATTGTTTCTAAACTACCAAAGGCAAGTGACTTTTCTATGTTTTCACCTTTTTTAATATAGTAGTTTTTTAAAAACTCATCATAAGCACAACCTTCTTTAAAAGATAAAATAACATTTGGACAAGCTTCATCTTGTGGCTCTAAGATAGCTATTTCTTCTTCAAGCTTTTGTAAAACCATAAGTTCATCATGATTTGGTTCTCCACTTATAAAAGCGATATCAACTTTGTAGTTTAGAATCATTTGTATTACATCCCTTGTTGTTCCAGTTAAAAGCTCAAGGTGAATCTTTGGATAGTCTTTATGAAGTTTCATTAAAAAAGAAGAGATTCTAACTGCTGCATTACAATCTGTTGAACCAACAACTAACTTCTTTTGATATTGTATATTTTCCATATCTAATATAGCATTTTCAACTTTTTTTACAATCTCTACTGCATGTTTATAAAGTTTTTCCCCTTCATAAGTTAATACTACACCTTTTGGTATTCTATGAAATAAAGAATATCCTACTGACTTTTCAAGTTGTTTTATTCTTGATGTAACATTTGATTGTGCAAAGCCAAGTTTTTTTGCACCTAAAGTAATACTTTGTTCTTGGGCAACTGCTACAAATACCTTTAATAAATTTGAGTCCATCACTTTTCCTTATATCATTAATCACGATTCGATATTTGACACATCATCATTTTTAGTGATATTATACACAAAAGTTTTTAAAAGGGAAAAGAAACTTATGAATATTAATTTACTGGATAGAAATAGTAATCCAGCAATTATCTTAGCTGGAATACTTGCTTTGATTGTAGGAGTTGGAGTTGCAAGATTTGTTTTTACCTCTTTACTTCCACCTATGCTGGATGATTTTCTAACAATTACTTTTGCGGGTGTATTAGCCTCTTTGAATTTTGCTGGATATTTAGGGGGTTCTATCTTTGCCGTTTTTATTAAAGATATCAATACAAAAGTAAAATATTTTAGATTTGGAATGTTTTTGTGCATTGTTACAACTTTAGTTTTAGGTATTAGTTCAAATGAAATTCTTTGGACTATTTCAAGAATAATTGCTGGGTTTGGTGCAGCTATGGCACTTGTTGTTGGTTCAGCTATTGTTATGACAAAGTTAAAAATGGATAATAAAACAAAAGCTATGGGTATTCACTTTAGTGGAATAGGATTCTCAATTTTTGTAACAGATATGATTGTTAGAATTGTATTTGCTTATGAAGGAAGTTGGAAAGATGCTTGGATAATATTAACTATCTTTGGTTTTGTAGCTTCTATGTATTCTATGTATATTTTATCTTTTGATAAAGAGCTAAAACAAAATGTAGTAAAGCACAAATTTGATAGGTCTTTATTTTCACCTTTTGTAATTTTACTTATTATTGCATATTTTACAGAAGGTGTAGGTTTTGTTGTTCAAGGAACATTTTTACCTGATATTATTAATTCACTTGAAGGTTTAGATGGTTATGGAAGTTTTACTTGGACTTTAGTTGGACTTGCTGGTATTCCTTCTTGTATTATTTGGATGACTTTAGCACATAGATTTGGAAGTATAAATATTATTATAATAGCAATGCTTTTTCAAGTAGTTGGGATATTAATTTCAGCACTTACAACGAATGTTTATCTTAACCTTTTTTCTGGAGTTTTATATGGAGGAACATTTGTAGGTTTAGTTGCTTTATTTATGAATTTAGGTGGCAAATTAGCTGGCGGTAATCCAGTGGTTTTAATGGGAGCTTTAACAACAGCGTATGGAATAGGACAAGTTGGCGCTCCTTTATATAGTGTAAAATTAATTGAGATCTATGGAAATTATTCTATTGCATTATATGTAACAGCAGCAATTGTTTTAGCAGGAGTTATATTTTTATTTATTGCAAAGAACTTTGCAACGCAAGAACAAAGTAAAATATAATAAAAGCAATTTAAAAATCTGACATTTTAAAGGAGACAAAATATGCCAATAATAAACGTAAAAATGACGCATGAAGATGGTGGAGCAACAAAAGAACAAAAAGAACAATTATCTCAAAAACTAACTCAAGCTTTTGTAGATGTTTTTGGTAGGGGTGAAAAAACTTGTGTTGTAACTATTGATGAAGTATCCACTGATAATTATGCTATAGGTGGAAAAACAATCACAAACATAAGAAAAAAGAGTTAATTTTTACCTAGGATTTCTAAAAATATCCTAGGTATTTATGGTTTTTATATATAAAATGTATAGTTTTTTTTAAGAATTCATCTAAAAAAGAGTTAAATTCATCAATAAAATTTTTTTCATTATAAGTAGTGTTCATAATCTCCATAACCTATCCTTTTTTACTTATATCTTAACTATTTTAGAAAATTAAATATTAGAAAAAGATATAGCTTATAAGTTAATTTTGCAAAATAAATTACACTTTTACCCCTCCTAGCAATGTTAGAATTTTCTCACATTTAAAAGGAGAAAAAATGTTAGGTGAAATAAACGACTTTTTAAACAACCTAATTTGGGGTAATATTTTAATCTATTTACTTCCTGCTTTAGGTATATTTTTTACAGTGACTTCAAGGTTTGTACAATTTAGATATTTCTTTAAGATGTTTAATGTACTAAGAGATACAGTTCATGATAAAGAAGGGCATATTAGTTCTTTTCAAGCACTTATGTTAAGTGTTGCTGGACGTGTTGGTGGTGGTAATATTGCTGGTGTTGCTGTTGCAATTACTCTTGGTGGACCAGGTGCCGTATTCTGGATGTGGATTATTGGTCTTATTGGTATGAGTACAAGTTTTTTTGAGTGTTCATTAGCTCAATTATATAAAGAAAAAGATGGGGAAGACTCTTGTGTATATAGAGGTGGACCTGCTTACTACGTAACTAAAGCTTTAGGTCAAAAATGGCTTGGTGTTATTATCTCAATTTTACTAATGATTACTTTTGGATTTGCATTTAATGCAACTCAATCTTTTATTATCTCAACTTCTTTTGAAGCATCATTTGATATTCCAACTTGGATTACAGGTGCTATTGTTACTTTAGTTTTTGCTGTAGCTATTTTTGGTGGAGTTAAAAGAATTACTAAGTTTTCAGAGGTTATTGTTCCAGTTATGGCAATGGGATATTTACTAATTGCGATTGTTGTTATTGCACTTAATTTAGAAAAAATTCCTACACTTATTACAATGATTATAGAACAAGCATTCAATCCAAGTTCTGCTATAGGTGGTGGTATTGGTGCTGTAATTTTACAAGGTGCTAAAAGAGGTATGTTCTCAAATGAAGCTGGACTTGGATCTGCTCCTAATGTTGCAGCTGTAGCATATGTAGCTCACCCAGTTCAACAAGGTATTGTTCAATCATTCTCAGTATTTATTGATACTATTATTTTATGTTCTTGTACTGCATTTATTATTCTTTTATCTGGTGTTTATACTCCAGGACAAGAAGGTGTTCAAGGTGTTCTTCTTACTCAAAATGCACTTATTGAACATGTTGGACCATTTGGTGGATATTTTGTAACTGTTGCATTATTCTTATTTGGACTTTCATCTATGTTATATAACTACTATCTTGCAGAAAATAGTTTAAATTTCTTCTCAAAGGGAAATAGATTATTATTTAATGCTTTTAGAGTTTTATGTGTAGCACTTATTGTTTGGGGTTCATTCCAAGATTTAAGTTCAATTTTCTCATTTGCTGATTTATCTATGGGATTACTTGCAGTAATCAACTTAGTTGTTATTGCAATTTTATATAAACCAGTTCTTAGACTAATCAAAGGTTATGAAAGACAATTAAAAGAGGGTAAAAAACCTGTTTTAAGATATAATGATTATCATGAGTTTAAAATTGATAAAGAAACATGGAAAGAAATTGTTGATAATATTAATGATAAAAAACGCAAAGCATAATTAAAGAGGTAAGGTTTCCTTACTTCTTTATACTTTATGGAGTTAAGATGTTTAATAAAGAAGGGATTCCTTTTTTTACTGTTATTATTCCTTTTTTAAGTATTCTATTTATTTCATTTTTTACTACTTCATATCACTTGAAAGTGACTAATGAAGCTTTTGAAATAAACTTACAAGAGTATAAAAAACTATACTCTAAAACTGAAACTAACAAAGAAACTATAGAAAAACAAATATTACAAAAAAGAAATGAACATAAAAAGTATCAAAATAACTTTACTGATTTTATGATATTTTTAACTATATCGATTCTTATCTTTATGGCATTATTCTCTTTTTTAATGATTTCAATTATTGGTGATGTTGTAATAAAATATAAACAAGAAGTAGAGAATAAAGAAAGAAAATTACAAAGATTAAACAGAGAATTAGCAAGTAAAGTAGCTATAGGAATAGCAGAAGGAAAACGAAAAGATAAAGCTATTTTAGAACAATCAAAACAAGCAAGAATGGGTTCTATGATAAGCATGATTGCCCATCAATGGAGACAACCATTAACAGAGTTGTCAGGGGTATTAATGGAACTTGAAACAGCAACAAGATTTAAAAAAGTTACTGATAATCATATATTAAGTTCTATTGAACGAAGTGATAAAATGATTGAATTTATGTCAAATACAATTGATGATTTTAGAAACTTCTTTAAGCCAGATAAGAAAAAAGAAAAATTTTCAGTATATGATTCTTGTCAAAAAGCAATAAGTTTAATAAATGCTTCTTTAGATGATAGTAAAATAAATTTAGTTGTGGATGTTAAAGAAGATAAGCAAATAAATGGTTATCCAACTGAATATTCACAAGTAATCTTAAATCTTTTAATGAATGCAAGAGATATTTTAGTAGAAAAAGGAATAAAACAACCAGAAATTACAATAACTATTGATACGAAGGGCGTGTTAAGTATAGTTAAATTAAAAGATAATGCAGGTGGAATATCCTCTGAACATATAGATTTAATCTTTGACCCATATTTTAGTACTAAGGATTCCTCAAAAGGAACAGGCTTAGGATTATATATTTCAAAACTTATTATCGAAAAAAACATGGGTGGAGAATTAAGTGTAGCAAATGATGAAGATGGTGCTGTATTTAAGATAATATTAGTAGGATAAGAAATGGAAAAAAAGTTATTAGAAGAGTTAAAAAGTGTTCCAATTTTATGTGTTGAAGATGAAGATGGAATTAGACAGATTATAGTAGAAACATTAAAGTATTATTTTGATGAGGTATATGAGGCAAAAGATGGCGAGGAAGCTTATGAAATATATCAAGATTATAAGCCTAAAATTATACTTTCTGATATACAAATGAAAAATTGTAATGGAATAGATTTTGTGAAAAGAATTAGAAAAGAGGATTCTACAACTACTATATTTATGCTAACTGCATACTCAAATGAAGAGTATTTAGTAGATCTGATTAATTTAAATATAAATCATTTTATTTTAAAACCATTAAATTTAAAGAAATTAAATGAAGCTTTAATGAAATATTTAAACAAATCTGCTTCTCCTATAGAACTTTGCGAAAATATGTATTTAGATTTACAAAAAAGAGAAGTTACTTATAATAGTGATGTTATAATTTTAAGAAAAAGGGAAAAAGATTTTTTACATCTATTATATGAAAAAAAAGGTTCAATATTAAGTTATATTGAAATAGAAGATGAATTGTGGGCTGAAAGAGAAATGACTAGTCATGCACTTAAATCTTTTATCAAAGATTTAAGACATAAGTTACCAGTCAATGTAATCAAAAATATTCCCCAAGAGGGTTATACTTTGGCAAAAATTGATTAATTTTTAAAAAGCACACTTTTTTCTTACTTTGATTTTATATGATTGTGTTTTAAAATAAAAAAAGGTAAAAAATAATGGAAGAGAATTTCAGAATTGAAACAGATTTTTTAGGTGAAAAGAAAATTCCTAAGGATGCATACTACGGTATTCAAACTTTAAGAGCTAGTGAAAACTTTGATATCACACACACAAGTTTATCACTATTTCCAACTTTTATTAAATCTCTTGCTAAAGTTAAAAAAGCTTGCGCTTTAACAAACTATGAGTTAGGTGATTTAAATGATATGCAACGTGATGCAATAATTCAAGCTTGCAATGAAATAATTGATGGTAAATTCCATGATCAATTTATTGTAGATCCTATTCAAGGTGGAGCAGGAACTTCTACAAATATGAATGCAAATGAGGTTATTGCAAATAGAGCTTTAGAGATATTAAAAAAACCAAGAAGTGCTTATGATATTGTTCATCCAAATAATCATTTAAATATGTCTCAATCTACAAATGATGTTTACCCAACTGCTATAAAAATCACTTTATATGAATTAATTTATAAGTTAAAAGATTCACTTAGATACTTAAGAGATTGCTTCAATGAAAAAGCAGTAGAGTTTAAAGATGTACTTAAAATGGGTAGAACTCAACTTCAAGATGCAGTTCCAATGACTTTAGGTCAAGAGTTTAAAACTTATGCTGTAATGATTGATGATGATATTTTTAGATTAAGAGATTGCCAAACTTTATTAAAAGAAGTAAATCTTGGTGCAACAGCAATTGGTACAGGAATTAATACAAAAAAAGCATATAGAAAAAAAGTAATCAATAATCTTAGAGATGTAACAGGTATTGATTATGAAAGTGCTAGTAACTTAATTGAAGCAACACAAGATACTGGTGACTTTGTTCATATTTCTGGTATTTTAAAAAGAGTTGCAATTAAAATTTCTAAAATATGTAATGACTTAAGACTTTTAAGTTCAGGTCCAAGAGCAGGTCTTAATGAAATAAACTTACCTAAAATGCAACCAGGAAGTTCAATCATGCCAGGAAAAGTAAATCCTGTAATTCCAGAAGTTGTAAATCAAGTTGCTTATGAAGTAATTGGAGCAGATACAACTATTGCTTTAGCTTGCGAAGGTGGACAATTACAATTAAATGTATTTGAACCTTTAGTTGCATATAAACTATTTACTTCTATTAATATGATGAGAAGATCTTTTTATACTTTAGCTGAAAAATGTGTAAAAGGTATTACTGCAAATGAAGAGATTTGTATGAATAATATTCTAAACTCAGTTACTCTTGTAACTTGCCTAAATCCTATTTTAGGTTATGAAAAAAGTTCAGCTTTAGCAAAAGAAGCACTTGCAACAAATAGAAGAGTGTATGATATCATCTTAGAGCAAGAACTATTTACTAAAGAAGAGCTAGATAGACTTTTACATCCAAAGAATATGGTAAATAATTACGACGACATTTAAAGGAAAGATAGATGAAAATAACTGTAATAAATACAGGTGGAACATTTAATAAAAGATACAATCCAATAAAGGGACAACTTGAAGTCCCTGCGGATAATATTGCCTTAGATAAAATAATAGCTTCTTGTCATAATGTAGAGTTTGAGATTAAGAATATAGTTTCAAAAGATAGTCTTGATATGATAGATTCAGATAGAGAGAAGATTTGTGAAGCAATTAAATCAAGTGAAAATGATAAAGTGATTATTGTTCATGGAACTGATACTGTTCATTTAACCTCTGAATTAATAAAACAAAGAAAAATAAATAAAAAAATAGTATTTACAGGAGCTATGGTTCCAATGAGTATTGATACAGTTGAAGCAACTATGAACTTTTCTCAAGCCCTTGGTTTTTTAAGTGCAGATGTAGAAAATGGAACATATATTGCAATGCATGGAGTTGTTGTTGATTGTTCTAAACTTGTTAAAAATAGAGAACTTGGACAGTTCCTTATAAAATAAACCCTATTTTGGTATAATCTTATTACAAAATAAAGGAGAATAAATGTTTATAAAGTTAAATGATAGAGTATATATTAACTTAGATAGAATTACAAGAACAAAAATAGATCATGTTGAAGATGGTATTAGAGTTAGATTTTATGAAGGTAAAGATCAAGTAGCAAAATCACAGAAATTTGAAGATGTGAAAGCTGCTGATAAGTGGTTAAAAGAACTTCTTAAAAAGGTAATATAATATAAGATAAGAGATTTTCTCTTATCTTAATTTGTTGGGTCTTTAAATACTCTTGCCCCTAACTCTTTATCTATAGTATATAAACCATATCCATTGTCACCAACTAATTTAATATGATCGATGATTTCTTTTACTGTCGCTTCTTCCTCAACTTGTTCTGTAACATACCATTGTAGTAAGTTATAAGTAGCATGGTCTTTATCTTTCATAGCTAAATCACTTAAGATATTTAAATTTTTACTCATCATTTGTTCATGAGCAAGAGATTTTTTAAATACATCAAGTAAAGATTTATATTCAACTTTTACTTCATCAATAGAAGGTAGTTTTATTTCAACATCTTGATCTTCAAGATATTTAAATAGTTTCATTCCATGGGCAATTTCTTCTTGGTATTGAATTAAAAACCAATTTGAGGCACCATTAAAACCTTCTTTAGCAGAGTATGCACTCATTCCTAAATAAATGTAAGCAGAATGATATTCCTTGTTAAGTTGCTCAATTAAAGCTTTTTGTAGTTCTTTACTAATCATATTTACTCCTTTTATATACTGATTATAACAAGTAATAATAATAGTTTGTTTAAAACTAACATAACTAAACTTTAGCTAAAATCAGCAAAAATTAAAATAGGATATTTTTATGGCAATTTATACATGTGGACATACGACTCCTGATTCAGATTCTATTTGTTCAGCGATTTCGTTAGCTTATTTATTAAATAAAATTGGAAGAGAAGCAACACCTGCAAGACAAGGTCCTGTTTCTCCTGAGACTCAATTTATTTTAGATAGATTTGGGTTTGAAGCACCTGAGCTTAAAACTGAATTTGCTGGTGAAGAGATTTTTATCACTGATTATTCTGATAGAGGGCAAGCTCCTGCTGATATTGATGAGGCTACTATTGTTGGAATTGTTGACCATCATAAATTAGGTGATTTAACTACTTCAACTCCACTTGAATGTTGGATTAGACCTGTTGGTTGTACAAATACAATTGTAAAAGAGATGTATGATTATCATAAAGTTGAAATTCCTGCAAATATTGCTGGAATAATGCTTTGTGCAATTCTTTCTGATACTGTTATATTTAAATCACCAACTTGTACTCCTATTGATATTGAAGTTGTAAGAGAACTTGCTTCTATCGCTGGTGTTGAAGATTTTGGTGCTTTAGGTATGGAAATGTTTAAAGTAAAATCAGCAGTTGAAGGTGTACCTGTTAGAGAACTGATTTTAAGAGATTACAAACCATTTGATATGCATGGTAGTGCCGTTGGTATTGGTCAATTAGAAGTTGTTGATTTAGCAATTTTTGATTCTGTTAAATCATTATTACAAGCAGATTTAGATGCATTAAGAATCGAAAACAACTTACATACTGCATGTTTACTTTTAACTGATATTATGAAAGAAGGTTCAGAAGTACTTGTTTCATCTTCTGACCCAGCAGTATTTGAAAAAGCATTTGATGTAAAACTAGAAGATGGAAAAGTTTGGTTAGACGGTTGTCTTTCAAGAAAAAAACAAATTATTCCTTTCTTAGAACCAGCATTTGCATAAAATAAAGAAGAACTTTTTAGTTCTTCTTATCTACAATGAAAACAAAAATTTTTAAATCTTCAAAACTAAATTTTTTGGAACTAAGATATATAAAAGATATAACTCAATGTCAAAAAATGCATTTACATGAAGAGCTTACAATTACAGCCATAAAAGAGGGTTCTTTACATATAAGTTTTAATGACTCTTTTAAAATATTAAATCCCAATGAAATAGCAATAATCAATTCAAATACAATCCATAATGCGATACTAAATAGTGAAATTGTAAAAGATGGATATGTTTTATATATAGATAAAACCTACTTACAAAGCTTGAATTTAGGTATATCTTTAGATTATACTTTTTTACAAGATGATAAAAACAGTTTTATAAATTTGTGCGAAGTATTATTGGCTGAAGATATCTCTTTATTGGAAAAAGAAGAGATATTTGTAGAGTTTTGTTTAAGCACTTTTTCTTTTCAAGAAGATATAAAAGAAGTAGAGAAAAACTCTTTAGCTGCAAAAATAAAAAACTATCTTGATGAAAATTTTTTGGAAGATATTGTTTTAGAAGATATCTCAAAAGAGTTTGATATAACTGTTGTACATCTAATAAGAGTCTTTAAAAAGCAGTTTGGTTTAGCCATTCACTCATACATAATCAATAAAAAAGTTCACAAAGCAAAAGAACTTTTAAACTCAAATTTACCCATTATACAAGTGGCTTTACAAAGTGGTTTTTTTGATCAAAGCCATTTAAATAGAAGTTTTAAAAGAGTATTTCAAATAACACCAAAACAATTCCAAAAAAACTTAATTTCATAAATGTTAATTTTGTACAAGATTTAAATTCTTTTATTTTATATACTTAGTCAAATAAAAGGAGAAAGTATGAATAGTATAAAAAAATATAATCATATTCAAACAAATAATCTACTCTTTACCCTCTTACTCACTAAATAATCTTTAAATCAAACCTTATTAATTTTTGTCGCAAATATTTGCAAAATATATAAATTCATGGAGAATAAAATGACATATAAAAAATATAGACAATATCCTATTGTCAAAGATTTCGTACGTACTTGGCCAAATAATCAAATCACAAAAGCACCTATTTATGGAAGTGTTGATTTAAGAGATGGAAACCAAGCTTTGGTGAATCCTTTAAATATCGAGCAAAAGTTAGAGTATTTTAATACTTTAGTAAAAATGGGATTTAAACAAATAGAAGTAAGTTATCCAAGTGCTAGTGATACTGATTTTAATTTTACTAGAAAATTGATTGAAGAGAATCTAATACCTGATGATGTTGCTATTCAAGTATTGATTCCAGCAAAAAAAGAGTGGATAAAAAGAAGTGTTGAAGCTATGAGGGGAGTAAAAAATGGAATTTTTCATCTATACAATCCCACAAATGAGTTCCAAAGAAGAGTAGTTTTTCAAAAAAGTGATGAAGAGATAATCTCTATGGCAGTTGAGTCTATGAAATATTTAGTAGAACTTACAAAAGATTTTAAGGGAAATGTTACATATGATTATTCCCCGGAGAGTTTTTCTCAAACCAATTTAGAGTTTGCAGTAAAAATATGTAATAAAGTAATTGATGTAGTTAGACCAACAAAACAAAACAAGATGATAATAAACTTGCCAAATACTTTAGAAGCTTGTACTGCAAATATTTATGCAGATAGAATAGAGTGGATGTGCAATAATTTAAATAATAGAGAAGCCCTTATAATAAGCGTGCATCCACACAATGATAGGGGAACTTCAGTAGCTTCAGCAGAACTTGCAGTTTTAGCAGGAGCAAATAGAATAGAGGGAACTTTATTTGGAAATGGAGAGAGAGCAGGGAACTTGGATTTAGTAAATTTTGCATTTAATTTACACTCACAAGGTATTGATTCTAAGCTTGATTTATCAATCATAGATGAAGTAAAAAAGATGTATGAAAACTTAACAAAGTTAAATATAAATCCAAGACATCCTTATGTGGGAGATATGATTTTCACAGCTTTTAGTGGTGGACATCAAGATGCTATCAAAAAAGGAATAGACTTTTATAGAAAAAACTCTTGCCAAGAATGGAATGTCCCATACTTGCCAATCGATCCAAAAGATATAAAAAGAGGATATGAAGATGTTATTAGAGTAAATTCCCAATCAGGAAAAGGTGGAGTTGCTTTTATTATAAGTGAATTTTTTGGAGATAAGTTAGATAACCAAGACGCGAAAGAGTTTGGACTTTTAGTGAAAAAAGAGAGTGATAAAGTTCAAAGAGAATTGAGTAAAGAGGAGATTATTGAACTTTATGAGGGGTATAAAAAAAGATAATTTTTCATGAAGACTTAGCAGTCTTCGCTTTTTTTGCTTTTTGATCTCGAAAAAGTAAGCAAAAAAGACTGCCGAATTGATGAATGCAAAGCTATCTTCCAGTTAAATATTTATTTTCTGCCCTGTAAAACTTGCAAAAGAGTGCATTTAGCACTCTTTTTTACGCTCAAAAAGTTTCGGGCTTTACAGAAAATAAACATCTAACTTCCAGCTTCATCAAAGGCAGAAAAAATCCCTACAGTTCAAACTATCATTTGTAAATTTAGTAAAGAGAAGTTAGAAGTCTAAACAAATTAAAAAATTAAATGTCTTTATCCCACCTTTGATTCCAACATTTGCAAAAGCCGAATGTTTATTTCTCTTCTAAAAGAGTTACAACTGTTTGAGTAAAGATAAATAATAAATGAGAGAACCCAAAGGGCTTTGATACGGTTGGTGGTTTTCTCAAAGAGAGTGCAAGCACAAGGTTTACTTTGTCCACACAAAGTAAGAGAAGCGGAGAGGTTTACCTTTTCAAGATAATTATTGACATAAATTATTAGTATTATGTCCCCAGATTTTATAACCACATTTTAAAATAAATCAAAATTTTTACTTTCAAAAATATTTCATTATTTGAATCATTTTCATAAATTATTATCTCTTTATTAGATTTCTCATTAATTTGTTTTAGATAAAAATCAAATAAAGGGTCATGAGTTGAATGTGACAAAATTGGTAAGAGTTTGGACATTTCATATGATAATGAAGACGGATAATCTGGATATAAAATTTTATCTGTTGATAAATCAACTATCTCCATGTTTTGCAAATTTTTATGAATTTCATCAATAACTTTTTTTAATTCCTCTTTGTATTTTTTTTCAAGAGTATGGTCTGACGATAATTGAGTATTAAAGATTTTTAATAAATCAACAATAGCATAAATATAATAATCATTATCTAATCGATTCTTTGCCTCTTCATGTAAGATTTCAAGTTGTTTAATGATATTTTTCTCAGTAATAATTATTTGTTTTTTCTTTTCTAATACATAGTTGTTATACTGGTTATTTATCATTTCAATTAAATCATTTAAATATGAATATCTTAAATTTAAAAAGTTATTTAACTCGTTAAACTTTATACCAAAAGTTATGTCTTCTTGCTTAGGTTTATTACTGTATAAACGAACTTGAAAATCATACTCATCCATAAAATCTTTATATGGCCAACTAGCAAACCATTGTCCACTTTTATCATTTAAATTTACGGGATGTGCACCAAAAGTTGCACGTATATGTTTAAAGTATGTATTATCATCCATATGTTCAAATGGGGTGCTTTTTTGAAAAACACTGTTATCATTTTTAAAAGGAATTGAATTATCGCAAGCCAAAACCCTATGTAATTGTGTAATAGCTTCAAAAATAATATCTATGGATGAAATATACAAATATGTTTGCATACTTAAAACATCAATATTGGTATTATCATTTTTCATATCATATAAATTTCTAATTGCAACAGATATCCAATCCATGCAAGAACATATAATATTCCATTGATTTTTTTCATTCACATTTTTGTATCTGTGTAATACAAAATATGAGTTACTATTAACTTTGTCATGAAATTTTGTAATTAACTCTATATCTATTATATTTTTCATTTTACTCTAATATAATTATTTATTAACCATACATTTTATATAAAACACTCTTAAATCACACGATAATAATACACTTAAAACAAATCCTATAACAAAGGAGTTTATTTGATACTATTAAAATATTTTATTATAAATCATAATCATCTATTATTATTTAAAACAAGAGTTATAATACTAAAACTTTACAATCTGCAATATTTTAAGTCTAAACATTTTTTCTACGATATAGTTTAAAATCAATAAATCTTAAAAGGTACTCTTATGAATGACTTATCAAATATAGTAGTTTATAATGATGGAGAATTAGAACTAAAAGTTTCTATAAATACCGAAACAGTATGGTTGAATAGAAATCAACTCTCTGAACTTTTTGGTAGAGATGTAAAAACTA
This sequence comes from Arcobacter sp. CECT 8983, assembly GCF_004118855.1. Lineage (NCBI taxonomy): Bacteria > Pseudomonadati > Campylobacterota > Epsilonproteobacteria > Campylobacterales > Arcobacteraceae > Arcobacter > Arcobacter sp. CECT 8983. Next base: position 371,806 of record NZ_PDKF01000004.1, read on the forward strand.
TTGGTAAACATATTAATAATGTTTTTAAAGAAAAAGAGTTAGAAAAAATATCAGTTGTCGCAAATTTTGCGACAACTGCATTAGATGGTAAAACTTATAATATAGAGTATTACAATTTAGATGTAATAATTTCTATTGGTTATCGTGTAAAATCTCAAAGGGGTGTTAAATTCCGTCAATGGGCAACAAAAATTCTGAAAAATTATATTCAAAATGGCTATGTAATAAACAGCGATAAAATCACAAATGAAAGATTTGTAAATCTTGAGAATGATGTAAATATATTAAAGAATAAGGTTGATACTATCTCATCAAGACTAGAAGATAATAGTTTGAAAATCAAGCAAGGTATATTTTATGATGGACAAGTTTATGATGCTTATAGCTTTGTATCTGATTTATTAAGAACAACGAAAGAAGAGATAATACTTATTGATAATTATATAGATGATACAACTTTTACACTTTTTTCAAAAGTTCCAAATATAAAAGTAATAATATTTACAAATACTATTTCAAAGCAATTAAAATTAGATTTTGTAAAATATTCAAAACAGTATGATAATATCATTCTAAAAACTTTTAAAAACTCTCACGATAGGTTTTTAATCATTGATAAAAAAGAAGTTTATCATTTAGGTGCGAGTTTGAAAGACCTTGGCAAAAAATGGTTTGCATTTTCTAAGATAAATATAAGTGCAAATGACTTAATATCAAAACTAGATTAAAAAGAAGAAAATATGGCAGAACAATTAAAAAATGTATATACAAAAGAGTATATAAATAATCTAGCAAAAAAAATAAAAGAAAACTATCAAAAGTTTGATAGTGATAGTTTTATTAACTCTATATTTAATTCTACTTGGGAAACTTTAGAGTTAAAGATGCGTATGCGACATATTGCAGTTACTCTTAATACTTTTTTACCTTTATCTTATAAAGAACAACTTGAAATACTAAAACCTACATCACATGATTTTAGTGGTTTTGATGCTATGTTTTTTCAAGATTTTGTGGAAGTTTATGGATTAGAAGATTTTCAAAACTCTATGGAAGCCTTAGAAGTATTTACTCTTGATTCAAGTTCTGAGTTTGCAATAAGACAGTTTATATTAAATTGTGAAGATGAAACAATGTCTCAAATGAAACTTTGGGCAAAAAGTTCAAATGAACATATAAGACGCCTTGCAAGTGAAGGTTGTCGTCCTAGACTTCCTTGGGCTGTGGCTCTTCCTAAATTCAAAAAAGACCCTACAAAAGTATTTGAGATAATCGAACTTCTTAAAAATGATAAATCAAAGTATGTACAAAAAAGTGTTGCTAATAATCTAAATGATATCTCAAAAGATAATCCAAAACTTGTAATTGAGTTTATAAAAACAAACCTTGGAAAAACAAAAGAACTAGATTGGATTTGCAAACATGCTGCTAGGACTTTACTAAAAAAAGCAGATAAAGAAGTCCTTTGTTTATTTGGTTACATAAATAATTCTCATGTAGAAGTTGAAAACTTTATTTGTGATAAGAGTTTAAAAATGGGAGAAAATCTAAATTTCTCTTTTGATATAAAAAGTAATCAAGAGTTAGGAAAGTTAAGAATTGAATATGCAATTATTTATAAAAAAGCCAAAGATAAAAGTTCAAGAAAACTATTTTTAATAAGTCAAAATGAAATAAAAACAAAAACAAAAAGTTTTTCAAAAAGACAAAGTTTTAAAAATATGACAACAAGAAGACATTATAAGGGTGAACATCAAATAGAAATAATAATTAACTCTGATGTTAAATGTAAAGAATCCTTTAATCTTTTTTAGATAATTTCATAATTTATCTTTCTAATAAAAAATTTAATTATTATAGGTTATTATAGTTGTAACATAAAGGTAATATTATGAAAACTACATTAAAAACCTTTCTTTTCTTTTTTATTTTTTTCTTTTCTCCAACTTGTTTAATGGCAAATAATACAAAAGTAATCCTACAACTTTCTTGGTTACATCAATTTGAATACGCAGGATATTATGCTGCAAAAGAAAAAGGTTTTTATAGTGATGTTGGGTTAGATGTCATAATTAAAGAGATGAATTATCAAAAAAAAGATTCGGTTATTGATGATGTTTTAGCTGATAAAATTAATTTTGCAATATCTTATTCTAGTATCATTGAAAGATATTTAAATGGAGATGATTTAATATTTATTGCAAATTTCTTAAAACATTCTCCTTTAGTTTTAGTTAGTCAAAAAGAGATTATGCTTCCAAGTGATATTCGTGGAAAAAAGTTTATGGGAGGAAAAGATGCTTTAAAAAACTCATCCTTTCATTTAATGTTAAAACAGTTTGATATTTCACAAAATGATTTTATTGATGTTCCTCAAAATTTTAGCATAGATGATTTTATAGAAAAAAAAGTAGATGTAACTTCTATCTTTCTTACTAATCAAGTTTATAAATTAAATAAAGAGGGTGCAAAGTACAATATAATAAATCCTGAAAATTATGGGGCAGAGTTTTACACTGATAATTTATTTACTTCAAAAGCTCAATATTTTAAATACCCAAATAGAGTAAAAGCTTTTAAATCAGCCACCATTAAAGGTTGGAAATATGCCTTAGAAAATAAAGAAGAGTTAGTTGATATTATTTTAAAAAAGTATAACTCTCAAAATAAGACAAGAGAAGAATTACTTTTTGAAGCAAATCAAATAGAAAACCTTATACTAAAATCTGTATATCCTATAGGAAGTATTGATTTAAATAGAGTAAAAAGAATAGCAGATACTTATATTCAAACGGGCATAGTAAAAAATAAATCAAGAATAAATAGCCTTGATGAGTTTATTTTAGAACCAGTAAAAACTAATCCTATGTTAAGCAAAAAACAAAAAAAATATTTAGAAAAGAAAAAAGAATTATCTTTTTGTATAGATCCAAATTGGATGCCATTTGAAGAGGTTGATTCAAAAGGTAAACATAGAGGATTAAGTAAAGACTACTTTGAGATATTTAGAAAAGAGTTAAATGTTCCTATAAATTTAGTCAAAACAGAAAGCTGGACTCAAACATTAGAGTTTTTGAAAGCTAGAAAATGTGATATTTTATCTTTAGGAATGAAAACAAAAGAAAGAGAAAAGTACTTAAACTTCTCTTCTGCAATACTTTCTGCACCATTAGTTTTAGCAACAAAACTTGATATTCCATTTACAGATAATATTAGTACATTAGAAGGTAAAAGAATAGGAATAGTAAAAGATTATAGTTTTGAAGATACTTTAAAACAAAGATATCCTTTTTTAAATTTTGTAAATGTAAAAAATGTAGATGATGGTTTATTAAAAGTTATAAATGGAGAATTATTTGGTTTTGTTGGGGCTTTGCCAATAGCAGCATATAAGTTTCAAGAGTCTTATTTAGGACAGTTAAAGATAGCTGCAAAATTTGATGAAAAGTTAGTTTTACATATGGGCTTTAGAAATGATGAGCCAGAGTTGTTTGAAATCTTTAGAAATTTATTATCAAGTATAACAGCTAAAACTAAAGAGCAAATATATAATAAATATGTTGCAATTTCTTATGCGAGTAGAAAAGACTATACTCTTGTTTTATATACGATATTCTTTTTTACTTTTATTATTATATTTTTTATATATTGGAATAGGAAATTAAAACAACAAAAAGAACATTCAGAAAGGCTACTTTTTGAGTTAAGGCTTACAGAAAAACTTCTAGAAGAAAAAAATCAAAAATTAGAAAAACTATATATTACTGATAAATTAACAAATATCTATAATAGACAAAAATTAGATACAGAACTAGAAAAAGAGATTTATAGAAGTGGTAGAACAGGATATAAGTTTTCATTGATTTTAGTAGATATTGATCATTTTAAAGAGATAAATGATGAATATGGACATCAAGTTGGAGATAGTGTTTTAGTAGAGTTTGCCAAAGTTCTAGGAAGAGACTTAAGACAGATGGATGTCCTTGGAAGATGGGGAGGTGAAGAGTTTTTAATTATTTGTCCATATACTGATGAAAAGGGTGCTCAAGCTAAAGCAGAGTATATTAGAAATTCAATAGAAAAAGAGAAATTTACTTATATTGGCAAAAAAACAGCAAGTATTGGAATTACTACATATAAAGCCAATGATACAGAAGCAACTATTTTAAGTAGAGCAGATAAAGCTTTATACAAGGCTAAAAGTAAAGGAAGAAATAAAAGTGTATTTTTGTTATAGTTAACAAAAAAAAGAGGATAGATGACTCCTGCAATAAATTTTCTTAAAAAAAATAAATGTGAATTTTCTATACATAAGTATGACCATGACCCTTTATGTCAAAACTATGGCTTAGAAGTTGTAGAAAAACTAAACTTAGATGCGAAACAAGTATTTAAAACCCTTCTTGTAGAATTAAATCCAAAAGAGTTAGCAGTAGGAATTATTCCTGTTAGTTCAAAAATGTCTTTAAAAAATATTGCAAAAGCACTTGATGCAAAAAGTGCAATAATGGCAAATAAAGATGAAGCTCAAAAAGTAACAGGTTATCTTTTAGGAGGAATTTCTCCCTTTGGACAAAAAAAGAGGTTAAGAACTGTATTAGATAAAAGTGCTTTAGACTTTGAAAAGATTTATGTAAGTGGTGGAAAAAGAGGTATTGATATTGAAGTTAGTGTAAAAGATATTGAAAAGTTACTTAAACTTAAAATTATGGATATCTGCGCTAAGTAAATATATTTCTTTAATAAAATCTTAATTTTTAAAGAGTAGTATTATAAATAATAACAAAAAAAAGGATATTTATGGCTACTACTTCTTCAGATATGAATGCAATTTGTTCTCAACTTTTGACTCCAAATGATTTAGAAATTTCCAATGAGCTTCTTGAAAAGGTTATGAAAACTAATATAGTAACCCAAATTGAAGACGTTAATGGTTCATATAGTATAAAAATATATTCTAAAAAACAAATATTTTTATCAGAAACAACACCTATTTTACATGATATTGGTTTTGTGATTGTTGATGAGGTAACTTATAATATTCAAAACAATAAAAATATGGTTTTTGTTTCACGTTTTAATTTAAAGCTAAAAGATAAAACTGAAGAAAAAAAGATTAATAATGCAAAAGAAAATTTAGAATCAATAATAACTACTTGTTTAAAAGATAGTTCAATGGATCACTCACAGGTTTTTTCTCTTGTTTATAATCAAAATTTTGATTTAAGATACATAACGCTTGTAAGGGCATTTATAGAGTATATTGACCAAGCTGTTTTAACTATAAATTCAGAAACTATACTTCATACCTTTGTTACTCATCATAAAATAACAGATTATTTTGTAAAGTATTTTTGTACAAAGTTTAATCCAAAAATTAAAAAAAGAGAAAGTGAATTATCTAAATTAGAAGAAGTTATATCTGAGGAAATTAAACAAATTCCTCAAATAACTGATGATAAAATCTTAAAACTAACTTTCTCTTTTTTAGACTCACTTTTAAGAACAAATTTTTATTTAAACAAAGAGACTATTGCCTTTAAAATTGATGGAAAAAAATTTGGTCAAAACCTAAAAGGAATACAACCAAATTTTGAAAATTTTGTTTATCATTCTGACTTTTATGGTGTTCATTTAAGAATGAGTAAGATTTCAAGAGGTGGTCTAAGATGGTCTGATAGACATGAAGATTATAGACAAGAAGTAAAATCTTTAATGATTACTCAAGAAGGAAAGAATTCTATTATTATTCCTGATGGTTCAAAAGGTGGTTTTGTAATAAACAAAGAAACAAGTGAAGTTACAAAAGAGTACTTCAAAGAGATTTATTCACTGTATATTAATTCAAATCTAGATTTAGTAGATAATATGGTTGATGGAAAAGTAGTAATCAATCCTGAAGTTGTAAATTATGATGGTGAAGACCCATATTTTGTTGTTGCAGCAGATAAGGGAACAGCAGCAATGAGTGATGTGGCAAATGAAATAGCTATCCAAAGAAATTATTGGTTAGGTGATGCATTTGCTAGTGGTGGAAGTAATGGCTACGGACATAAAGATTTAGGAATTACTGCTCGTGGAGCAATTATGTCAACAAAAAGATTCTTTATTGAAAAAGGAATTGATATTTATAAAGATGAAGTGTCTATAGTTGGTATTGGTTCTATGAGTGGAGATGTTTTTGGAAATGGTTTAATTGAATCAGATAAATTTAAACTACTTGCCGCAATCTCACACAAAGATATATTTATTGACCCTAATCCTGATTTAGAAGTTTCTTATAAAGAGAGAAAAAGATTATTTGAATCTAAAAATGGTGGATGGAAAAACTATAATACTAAATTAATCTCTGCTGGTGGTGGAATATTTAATAGAAGTGATAAAGAAATTGAGTTAAGTCCTCAAATTAAAAAATTAGTTGGTACTACTAAAAAGACAGTAAGTGGAGAAGAACTTTGTCGAATGTTACTTACTATGGAAGTAGATTTACTGTTTAATGGTGGAGTTGGTACATATGTAAAAGCAAGTGATGAAAACTCTATTGATATTGGTGACAAGCAAAATGAAGCAGTAAGAGTCGATGCTACTGATATTAAGGCAAAAATAGTTAGTGAAGGTGGAAATTTAGGTTTCACACAAAAAGCTAGAATAGAGTATGCTTTAAGTGGAGGAAGAATAAATATTGATGGTATTGATAATGCAGGTGGAGTTGATACTTCAGACCACGAAGTAAATTTAAAAATTCTTTTAAATGCAATAAGTGTAACAGACAATATTTGTAAAGAAGAGACTCAAAGTACTTTAAACTCTATGACAGATCAAGTTGTGAATTTAGTTTTACAAAGTACTTATAATCAAGCTTTAGCTATATCTATTGATGAAAGATTCTCAAGAAAATATCAAAATGATTTCCTAAAAGTAATAGAAGTCTTAGAAGAAAATGTTGAAGCTTTTGATAGAAGATCGTTCTTTATTCCAAAACGTGAAAATATAAATGAAGTAGTTGATATTGATGGCTCTATTGTAAGACCAGTTATTTGTTCACTATTTTCATATTCAAAAATTTTTGTTAAAAAAATATTATTAGAATCAACCCTTGTAGATGAACAGTTTGCATTAAGATATTTATATAAATATTTCCCTAAATCTTTTGTGGGAGCATATGAACATGAATTATTAACACATCCTCTAAAAAGAGAAATTATTGCAACTAAAATGGCAGATGTTATTTTAAATTCACAAGGTTGTACTTTTGTAAGTGATTATTTAAAATTAGGACATGAAAGATTCTTATTAAAAATCAAATCTTATTTAATAGCAAAACAACTATTTGGGGCTAAAGAAATTAGACAAAAAATATATTCACAAGACTATATTATGGATGTAGAGTGCCAATATAAGTTAATAGGAAAATTAGAATATACCTTATATGCAAGTACAAAATGGATGGTTAAATATCTTAAAAAGAATCAACTTGATGCAACACATATTTTAGACCATAAAGAGGAGTTATTCTCTTTATTAGAACAAGTGCATCAACAAAAAGCAGAAAACTATATAAAAGGAGATGAAGTATTTAATCAATTCTTTACTGTAATAGATTACCTAAGATTTGCAATTCCTGCAATTACAATCAAGTCTTCAACAAGTCATTCCTTTAAAGATGTTGTTACATTATTCTATTTATTAGTACATGAATTTAATATCTTAGATATTATTATTGCACTTAACAAAGTAAAAATAGCAAATAGAAATGATATGGTTCTTAGAAATCAAGTTTTACAGTTTATAGATTTTATTGTTGTTGATTACACTAAAAAGATTCTTGATTTTCAAAGAATGAATGAAGAACCAGAAGCTGCTTTTTTAAATTATATAAATAATGAAAAAGATATTTTCTATAAAGTTAGAGATAATCTTGATACATTTATGACTAAAGAAAATAAAGATATTAAAGAAATAGCAGTTACTGTTAACCAAATGATGGTATCATTATTATAAAGTTGACTTAATTTTTATTATAAGTTAACATAATATATATTAAGAAAAAAAGGAGTTATCATGAAAAGTAATATGGATGATGAATTATCTTTAGATAAAATTGATGATTATAATGACAAAGAATCAAAACAAAAAAGAAATACAGTTAGACTTGTAGTTGTATTTTGTTTATTAGTTGGTGCTTTCTTTGCATATTTAAAATATAATAGTGTTCCTGATGATTATGTTGGAACTAAAGAAGCACCAGGTATAGATACAAGTAAAAAATAGATTTTTTTGTGAAGCCCTAGAATAGATTGTTAAAATAAATTAGAGTATAATATTTTAATAAATCTTTAGGGCATTCATGAATATTAAAAAGTTTAACTTTTGTAAGTTTTCTACCTTATTATCAATTGTATTATTAGCATATATTTCTACGACTACTTATATTGAGTTTTTTAGCTCAAATGGTTTTGCCTCAGATGAAATGTTTAAATTAAAAATCATCTCATTGGCAATTATATTTATTGCCTTAGCACTTATTTTTACTTTCTTTAAAATCTATAAGAAAAAATATATTGAAAAAGAGATTATTGAAAGAACACATGAAATTATAAATGAAAATGAAAAGCTAAAAATTCACTCTCACATTGACCCTTTAACACAATGTTTAAATAAAAAATATTTTATGGAAAGATTTAATGAAGAGGTTAAAAGAGCAATTAGAGATAAACAATGTCTATCTTTAATAGTTATAAACATTGATGAGTTTAAAGCCTTCAATGATATTTATGGTCAAAATGAAGGAGATGAGTGTATCAAACTTGTGGCTAATATCTTAGTAAATCATAGCAATAGACCTAGTGATTTAGTTGCAAGATTCAAAAGCGATGAGTTTTATATTTTACTTCCAAATACAAAAGAACCAACACTTATTGCAAATAAATGTTTAGAGTCAGTTAGAAGTTTAAATATTCCCCACGATAATTCAATAGCTTCAAATATCTTAACTATAAGTGCTGGAGTTAGTACTTTAATGCCCTTACATCCAGACCAAAAAGATGAGTTGTTATTAAAAGCAAGACATGCTTTATCTCAAGCTAAAAGACTTGGAAGAAACAGAGTAGTATAAGCTACTACTCTTCGTCGTGTGTATTCATCATCCAAATTGAAAATATATCAATATAGTTCCAAAAAGATTGTTTTAGTTCTTCATCTAAATCAAGAGTATTTAAAACCATAATATAAGATTCTAACCAGATTCTTCTAGCTTCTTGCGTAATAGCAAATGGCATATGTCTTGCAACCATTCTTGGAGCACCTCTACTCATATCAAAATATCTAGGGCCTCCACAAATTTGTATAAAGAAGTCAGCAGAGTGCTTTTTAGCCATCTCAAAACCTTCATCTGTAGGTGGGAACAGTCCTCTAATATTACTTTGTCTTAATAAATCATAGTGGTCAGAAACCATTTTTCTCATGCCTTCTTCACCTAAAGCTTCTAATATTTTTGGATTTGGTAAAGATACTTGAGGTCTAGTTCCTATTTGTGCGGGTGTTATGTTATATTGCATTATTATATTCCTAATTTAAAATTTGAAAAAATATACAACATTTTATTTATAAGTTTTAGAAAGTTTGTAAACTAAATAAGGTCTTTCAACCTTATTTAATATAGTTAGATTTTTTATCTTCTTTGTCTAGTTCTTGTCCTATCTCTTTATATCTATTGAAATAAAACTCTACAAAGGCTTTGATTTTTGAATCATTAGGCATAAAGTATTTAGACTCTTTTTTTGCAAAGTTCGCTAAGAATATTGTTGCATCTTTTTTATCTAAATAGTGTTTTGCTAAATCAGTGTATGTTTTAACATACCATTGTTTTAACTTTTTAATTTTTGAAGTTGATAAATCAATACTTAACTTGTCTTTTTCAAAGTCTAAGATCCCAACTGTAAATAGGGCATTTAAGTGAATAAGTCCTTCACAATAGTACGGTTGTACTTCATCTACTTCCATCCAACCTATAAGTCCTACTGCTCTTTTTATAAGGTCAATTAAAACTTGTTCTTCTAATTCTTTTTCATCATCTTCGCTATCTAGGAAAAATGAGATAAGTCCACCAGTTGTAGCTTTAAACTCTTCTATGTTTTTAAAGTTTCCAGTTTCATTCATAAGAGTTTCTGTTTCATCATCACACCACAAGATATGTCCATACTCATGTCCAATAGTACTTATGTCATATACTTGATGCCATTTATCAGTTTCATTGAATAAGAATTCTCTATCTTTTGTAAGTAGTTCTTGTCCAAAAATCTCTTGGCTTAACTTTAAAAAGGGTTTTGCCCTGCTTATTTGTAAAATCTCATCAGAGAATGCAAATATCTTTTTACCTTCTTCCTTTGATACTATTTCATCATTTGGCACAACTTGTGCAGAAAATAATCCATTAAACTCTGCTCCAAAAAATAGGGCAGGTCTTCCCACATATAATTGTACTTTGTCAAGTGATTTTAATGAGAAGTCATAAATAGCTTTGTATTCATCACTTTGCTTTACATTGTCAAAGATTTTTGCAAAGGCTGATTTTATTTTGTTTACTCTGTGGTCATTTTGTGCAAAGTGTGGATTTGTAAGTCTAATATCCCACTCTAGTGCAACTGCTTTTCTAAAATGATCTTCATAATATTCTAAAGGATGTCCTATTTGAATTGGAGATTTTATCTTCATCCAAGTTCTATCAACATCAGCCCATCTTTCTACAAGAAGATGAGTTTTATTTTCAGAGAAAGCTTTGATAAGTGCTTGAATATATAAAATGTAATCCCATTTTTGATTATAGATTTCATCTTCTAGTTCTATAAGTGCTTCTTCAAAATCTTCTAAAGCATCAACTACAGCTGTTGTTTGTTCTTTGAAACTTTCAATATATGCTTTTGATTTATATTCATCTTTTTGTTTTACTAAAGCAGAATATGATCTATCTGCTTCAATATTATTATGTCCTAAATCAAATAGTTTATGTTTTTTAAGGTATTCAAAAACTTTAGTTTCATTTCCATCAAACATATTTAAAAGTTCTTTGTTTACACCATTTATAATATGTGCTGTCCAAGAACTTTGCCATGATGACATTTTTAAACCAACATTATAAACACCCTCAAAAATAGCTTGATAAAAAGGAGTTAATAAGTTATTGTGTTTGATATATTCAACTGTTTTTTTATGTTTTTCATGCCAAAAGTCTCTTACAAAGCAGTATGCTTTTTCTTGTAAGTTTATAACTTCTTCTTCATTTTTACCAAGTTTTTTAAGAACTTGAACTAAAGAATCATCTCTTAAATTAACCAATCTTGTAACAAGTGCAAGTCTAAGATTTGAATCAAGTTCTAAGTCTAAAGTTTTTGCAAACTCATCAATAATAGTTAGTTTTTCATACTCTTCATTTTCTAAGTAAGTTATTAGTTTGTTTGTATTGTTTTTTTGTAAATCTAAATATTCGTAAACTTCTACTAAATCATTTAAAAATTTATCATTCATTTAAAACCTTTTTTTGTAGTTTGGAAGATTTTATCTAAAAATGCTTTTAGAAGAAGTAATATTTTTAAAATACAAATTTAGTCTTTTTTGTAATCAATATTTCTTTTTCCACAATTAGGGCAGGGGTTTGACTCATTCATATGACAAGTAAAGCAGTATATGGTATCACAGGATTTGCAAGTTAATTTACAGTGTTTACAAACGTAAACAGGTCTTTTTTCATTTTTCCATTCTTTCTTTTTGAATATATTAAAAAACATGGCAATCCTTCTATATTAGTTTAATATATTAAAAGTCTTAATGTAAGTCAATGATTATAATCAATATTTCTGAATAAATTGCTGTTAAAGATATTTGAAGCTATAATCCGATTTATAAAAAATAACCATTGTTTTAGAAGGATTGTAATTGATTTTTATTTGTTCATGTTTTAGGATTCTAAAAGGTGGTAAATTTAGTTTAATCATTACTTCAATTCTTAGTTCAACTACTTTGACTTTTGCGGCACCAGCAGGAGGAGTTGTTACTTCTGGTTCTGCAACTATCAATCAAAATAGCAATGTAACAAATATAAATCAAACCTCTAACAAAGCAACAATCAATTGGCAAGATTTTTCTATTGGAAAAAATGAGATAGTTAATTTCAAGCAACCAAACTCTAATTCTATTACATTAAATAGAGTTATAGGAAGTGAAAAATCAATTATAAATGGTGCATTAAATGCAAATGGTCAAGTTTGGATACTAAATTCAAATGGTGTTTTATTTGGCAGAAATGCAAGTATAAACACAAGTGGACTGCTAGCTACAACAGCAGAACTTTCTGATAAAGATTTTAATGCAGGAAATTATAATTTCAAAAATGCAACAGCAAATTCAATTATTAATCAAGGAACAATAGAAATAGCAAATAATGGTTCTGTTATATTAGCTTCAAATGAAGTTTCAAACGAAGGAACTATTAAAGCTATTAAAGGAAGTGTTCATTTAGTTGGAGCTGATTCTTATTCAATTAATCTAAACGAAAACTCATTAGTAAATCTTAGAGTAGATAAAGGAGTACTTGATGCTATGGTTTCAAATTCTGGAACTGTAATTGCTGATGGAGGAAAGATTTATCTAACTACAAATGCAGTTGATGAATTACTAAAAGGAGTTGTAAACAACATAGGTATTCTTGAAGCAAATAGTATTGATGATATAACAGGATATATAGAAGTTTTTGCACATGGTGGTGAGGCTTTAGTTGATGGAATTATAAGTGCAGAGGGCGGTTTTATTGAAACCTCTGCAAAAAAAATCAAGTTTTCAGATACTCTTGCTCTTAATGCAGGTTTTGGTGGTACTTGGCTTATTGACCCAAATAATATAAGAATTGTATCTGATGCAACTGCTGAAGCAAATTTAAACAATTCTGGAGGATTATATACAACTTTAGATGATTCAACAGTTTTGCGTGCATCTACTATTGAATCTCACTTAAATAATGGGGCAAATGTTGCAGTTATAACTTCAAGTGCAGGAACAAACTTGGAAGATGGAGATATTTTTTTAGAGACAAATATCAATAAAACTTCAGGTGGTGATGCAGTTTTAACACTAAAAGCACATAGAAATATAGTATTTGCAGATAGTTATACTTCACTAACTTTATATGGTAGTATTTCAAGCAGTAGTAATAAATTAAATGTTGTATTATGGTCAGATAGTGATGGAAATAATGATGGTTCAGTTTGGATACCTAAAAACTCATCTATTTCAACAAATGGTGGAAATGTTTGGATAGGAGGAGGAGCTGGCTCTATAACATGGAATGGAGTAACAATAGGAGACTCTTATGCAGTTGGTAGTAGTTTTTTTTCAGATGAAGGAAAAGCAATAGCAAGAGGTTCTTCAATAAATGGTAATATAAATGCAAATGGCTCAACTTCTGGTGGAGATATTTATATAAAAGGTCTTGCTAGTCAATCAAGTTATTATACTAGTGCTAGAGGGGTTTCTATAACAGGTTCAATAATAACAAACCATCAAGGAAATATTACAATAGAAGGAACTGCAAAAGGTGCCTCTGATGCTGTTGCTATTGGAGATACTGCTTTAAGTAATGGCTCAGGTATTTTAAGAGTTGAAGACGGAACTATTTCAATAAATGGATATTCAAATAAAAGTAATGCTTCAAGTGACTCTATTTATTTAAATAATGGTTCTTATATAGAAAGTACAGGAACTGGAACATTAATAATAGATGGAAATGATGATGAAATCTCTGCTGATTCTACTTCATATATTAAAATTGCTAATTTATTGTTAAAAAATGGTTTTACTACAACCTTAACTAATGCTAATAATGATATTAAAACATTAGCTGCAACAGGTATGACTGCTTTAACATATAGTGATTTAAATGATATTACAATAGGTACTGTTGGTGGGGTTAGTGGAATAACAGCTAATGGTGATGTTAATCTTTCTTCTGGTTCTGATATTTTTGCTTATGCACCTATTTCCAATGGTTCAAATATTCTAAATCTAAATGCTACTGGAAATATATATTATGATTCAAATGAACCTGTAAACAATGAATCTAAAAATACAGATGCTTCATCTATAATTTCTTCAAATACTTATTATACAATTAATGATTTACCAACTTTTGATAATATAAACAATAAATCTATATCTACAAATGATAAGTTATTTGATTCATCTAGTTTTGAACAAAATACCTTCGATACAGAATCACTTAGTCTTAATGACGTCTTTGGTGAAAGTAAAGTAGAAAAAAAGATTAACTCAAGTAGTTCAAATAAAAATCTTACAGAACAAAAAATTGAGACGAAAAAAGATGTTAGTTTAAATAAATCTATTGAAAATAAAGTTAATATTCAAACTTCAAACTCAACTCAAACTGAACAAAGTAGTGAATCAAATACTTCAAATGAGAGTTCAAGTGAAAATGAAACTAAAGAAAATAAAAGTTCAAAGAGTTCATCAAAGAATTTAACTGAAAATGAACTTGCTCAAAATACTTATGAGTTAGATGAAGCTCAAATTGAAATTCGTGTTGATGAAAATGGAAAGATAGTTTTTAGTAAATCTGAAATTGAAGTACGAGTTACAGCTACTGGAAAATTAATCTTTTCAAGTAGTACAAAAGATGTATTAGCGACAATGGGATTGGCAATAAAGAAAATATCTTTAAAAGACAATAAAATTGAAATTGCAATTACAGATAAAAAAGATACTTCTAAATATAGTGCAACTTTAACAAATGGTAAACCTTTGCCAAAATATTTAAAAATAGATACTAAAACAGGAAAAATAAATGGAGTTTTACCTAAAGGTGTTAAAGAAACAAAAATTAGTATAAAAGCACTAAGTAAAGATAAAACAGTTAGAGTTTTAAATTTAAAAATGGAGATTAAAATATGAATAGAAAAAATTATCTAATTTTTTCAGGAATTTTAATATTATGTATTATTAGTTTTATATATTATAAACTTGAATATTCAAAAAATATATTTGCTCAAATTGTTTCTAAAGTAGGAGAAGTTAATTTAGTTGATGAAAATGGAGAACTACTAAAAAAGGTTGAAGCAGGGTATAAAATAAAAGTAGGAGAATTTCTTGAAACAAAAGATAAATCTTCTGCAACCATAAAGTTTGTTGATAACTCAATTGTAATTATTTCAGAAAAATCCTTGGTTGCTATGAAAAAGTTAAAATATGATGAAAACTCTAAACAAGCTATTACAAATCTTCTTCTTTTAAAAGGAAAGGTTGAATCTACAGTAACCAACCAAGATACCTTTGGTTCAGAATATAAAGTAATAACCCCAACACTTCAACTTGCAGTTAGGGGAACTATATTTAATGTTGCAGTTGAAGATGATGAGTCAAGGGCTTTTGTAACAGAAGGAAAAATTGAAGCTTCAGATGGAAATAAATCTTTAATGTTAAATACTGGGTATGGTGTAGTTGTAAATGATGAAATCAAATTAAGCTCACCAATTAAGCTTCTTAATAAACCAACAGTAGATTTAAATGAATTAAGCATTAAGTATTATAAAAAGTATATATCTTGGAAAGAGCTTGAAAATGCAGTTAAATATCATGTTCAAATCTTTGCTACTTCAAAATACAATACTTTGATTCATGATAAATATGTAAATAGTACAGAACTAAGTATAGATGATTTAAAAGATGGAAAATATAAAATAAACATACAAGCAGTTGATAAGTATGGATTAGAAGGATTTAGAATTGAAGAGTATTTTGATGTTAAATCTAATCCTCTTCCACCAAAAATAAAAAATGCAAAAATTGATGAAGAAACAAAAATGATTTTATTTAATTGGGAAAAATCACAAGAAGCTAATAAGTATATAATAGAAATCTCAAAAACTAGAAGTTTTGATAATGTATTAATTAGAGTAACTAATTTAAAATCCTCATTAGATAGTATGTCACTACCTTTACAAAAAGGAAATTACTTCATTAGAATGTCAAGTGTTGATAATGCAGGAGTTAGAGGACCTTATAGCCAAATGTATCCTTTTAAAGTAGAAAAAAGATGAGAAAATCAGATAGTATATACTGGAAACATCAGCTTTGGATAGTAATTGTATCTTTAGCTATCACATATGCTTTTACTTATACTGCATTATATGATAGTTTGAAAAACTATTTTAATGATACAGTTCAATACCTATCATCAGAAGAAAAATATTTTACTGATAGTGTAGTTATTGATGTAAATGACAGTTCATTAAAAATTCTACAAAAAGATTTTGGACACTGGCCTTACACAAGAGATAAATATGCACTGATAATTGAGTTTTTACAATCAATGGGTGTAGAAAATATAGTTTTTGATATTAAGTTTGTAGATCCAAGAGTTGGGGATAATATTTTTAAAAGTACAATAACAAAGTATGATAATATTTTCTTTGTGACAAGTGTTTTAAATGAAGATATTCCAGTTAGTTTGGATGAACAAAAAAGATTAGAGCAAATGGCTTGGAGCAAAGACTCAAATATACCTGCATTAAAATTTAGTAGTCTTCTTCTTCCCAATGAAAGTGTTCTTAGTACTAACACAATATATAAGCTTGGGATAACTGCTGTTTCTGAAGATAGTGATGGAGTAATTAGGTCAATTCCGTTACTGTATAATGTTGATTCTAAAATACTTCCTTCTTTACTTCTTAGAGTAAAATCACCAAAAACAAATATCCCAAAGATAAACTATAGTTCAAAAACCAATGAACTATCACTAAACAATAAAACATGGAATGTTGATAATGAAAACAGAGTTAAATTGTTTTATCCTAAGAATGCAAACTCAATTATGTCTATTCCTTTTTACAAAATTAGCGAAGTAGCATTAAATAAAAAATCAGTCTCAAATAGTAGTTTTTTTAAAGATAAAACAGTTTTTATAGGAAGTTCAGCATTTTTGTCTGATAGAGTAAATACTCCAAGAGGAGCAATGTCAGGCTCATATTTGCTTGCAATTGCATATGAGGCATTAAAAAATAAACAAATAGTGAAAACTAATAATGTATTAAATTTTATCTTGTTATTGATCGCTGTTTTATTCTCTTTTTATTTAAGTAGTAGAAAAGAGATTTATAATAAAAAGGTATTAGTAGTTACGTCATTGACTATAGTTATAGTTTTTGTATATGGATTTATTTCTTTAAAATATTTCTACTTGGAGACAAATCTATTCTTTTCTTTACTTGTAATCATATTTTCAATTATCTTTACAGTGATAAACTATCAATTATCTTTATCTAAATATAATCAAAAGCTAATTGAAGAGACTAAAAAATTATATAATGAGGCAAATTGTGATACTTTAACTGGTCTTTTAAATAGACGTGGTTTTGATGAACAGTACAGAAAATACAAAGAAATTATCACTAAAACAAACTCTTCTCAAACAGCATGCTTAGCAGTAATGGACCTAGATCATTTTAAAAGTGTTAATGATACATATGGTCATGATATTGGAGATATAGTTTTACAAAAGTTTGGTAAACTTTTAAAAGAGCATTTAAGAGATATTGATGTTCCTGCTAGATGGGGAGGAGAAGAGTTTGTTATTCTTTTAAGGAATACAACAATAGATGAATCAATCATTATTTTAAATAGAGTTAGAGAATTATGTAAACAGATGCAAATTCAAACTTCTCAAGGGGAGCTAACAGTTACAATTAGTATTGGAGTAACGCATATAGAAGATTTAAATGAAACAATTGATTTATATGTAAAAAAAGCTGATATTGGCTTATACCAAGCAAAACAAAATGGTAGAAATAGAGTTTGTATTTCATAAATATTAAATATTTTAGCACTTATAAATAAAAAGTGCTAATTTCTATTAAAACTTTAGCTTCCTTTTATAAAGTTTTGTTAAAATTATCCCATAAAAAATAAAATATTATAGGAGAAATTAGCATGGCAAAACATCAATTTCAAACTGAAGTAGGTCAGTTATTACACTTAATGACTCACTCTTTATATTCAAACAAAGAGATTTTTATTAGAGAACTTGTATCAAATGCAAGTGATGCAATTGATAAACTAAACTATTTAAAACTTACAGATGACGAAATGAAGTCAAAGTTACCAGCTGATTGGTCTGGTGAAATTAATATCGCTTTTGATGAAGCAGATAAATCTTTAACAATCATTGATAATGGTATTGGTATGAATGAAGAAGATTTAATCGCTTCTATTGGTACTATTGCAAAATCAGGAACAAAATCTTTTGTTGAAGCTTTAACAGGTGATGCAAAAAAAGATTCAAACTTAATTGGACAGTTTGGTGTTGGTTTCTATTCTGTATTTATGGTAGCTGATAAAGTAGATGTTATCTCTAAAAAAGCAGGAGAAGAGCAAGCATATAAGTGGTCTTCAACTGGTACTGGTGAGTTTGATTTATCACCTTGTACAAAAGAATCAAATGGTACTGTTATTTATATCAAATTAAAAGATGAAGAAGCCGAAGAGTTTGCTTCTAAACCAAGAATTGAAAATATTGTTGGAAAATATTCTGATCATATTGCTTATCCAATCTTCTTAAATTATACAGAAGAAGTAGAAGAAGAGCTTTCTGAAGAAGATAAAAAAGCTGGAAAAGAGCCTAAAAAAACAAAAGAAAAAAGACACGAACAAATCAATAAAGCAACGGCTTTATGGATGCAACCAAAATCAAAAATCAAAGATGAAGAATATAATGATTTCTATAAATCAATCTCTCATGATTCACAAGACCCATTAGCAACTATTCACACAAAAGCAGAGGGTGTAAATGAATATACAACATTATTCTATATTCCTAAAACTGCACCAATGGATATGTACAGAGCTGACTATCAACCAGGTGTAAAACTTTATGTTAAAAGAGTATTTATTACTGATGATGATAAAGAGTTATTACCTACTTACTTAAGATTTGTAAGAGGTATTATTGATTCTGAAGATTTACCATTAAACGTTTCAAGAGAAATCTTACAAGAAAATAGAATCTTAGCAAATATTAAACAAGCTTCTGTAAAGAAAATCTTATCAGAAATCAAAAAGCTTTCAAAAGATGAAGAAAAGTACAAAGAGTTTATTGAACAATACAATAGACCACTTAAAGAGGGTGCTTACCAAGACTTTACAAATAAAGATAAGTTATTAGAGCTTATTAGATTTAAATCAACTAAAACTGAAAAAGATGCAATGACTTCTTTAGAAAAATATAAAGAGAATGCAGACTCAGAACAAAAAGCTATTTTCTATATTGTAGGTGAAAATGAGAAAGTTCTTAGAAACTCACCACTTCTTGAAGCATACAAGAAAAATGATATTGAAGTTCTTATCTTAGATGATAAAGAAATCGATGAAATCGTAACTCCAATGTATGGTGCATACAAAGAGTGGGAGTTTAAAGATATTACTTCTTGTGAAGCTCCAAAAGTAGAGCAAACAGAAGAGCAGATGAAAGAAGTAGAAGAGAAGTTTGAAGATATCACGAAAAAAATCAAAGATATTTTAGGTGAAGCTGTAGCAGACGTAAAAGTTACAAATAGACTTTCTGAATCACCTTCTTGTGTAGTAAAAGATGCAGGTGATGCTCAAATGGCACAAATGATGCAAATGATGAAAGCAATGGGACAAGAGATGCCAGAGTCAGCTCCAATCTTAGAAATCAACCCAGACCATGAGATTGTTAAGAAGTTAAATGGTTGTGCTGATGATAAAATGATTGATGATGTATCATGGGTACTACTAGACCAAGCGAAACTGTCAGAAGGTATGGAAATTACTGATGCGGTTTCATTTGCTCAAAGACTATCAAGAATCACAGCAAAAGCTTTATAAAATAATGATTTAGGTTCATCTTCGTCGTCGAAGAGAACCTATTTCTCTGTCACTTACCTTGTGTAAGCTCCTTCGCACTAGAACCTCTTCTTCTAGAATCTAAACCAAACTCATTATTCTATATAAGAATTATAAAAACAAATCAAAATCTAATTTTAAAACTATACAAAAATTAATCATGCACATAGAAAAATAATAATAAAATATAATTCAAATTTTTAATAGGATTATTTATTATGTTTAAAAACTTTTTCTTTACTATATTTTTATCACTGATTTTTGTATCTTTTTTAGAAGCTTCAAATGAAAAGATAAATCAACAAATATATGAACTAAAAACTTCACAAGAGTATGCACAAAAAATAAATGATGAAAAAATCACTCTTATAATGGGACAGATAATCCAAAAAGAGAATGAGATTAAAGTGTTAGAAAAGAAAATTGATGAACTAAGAAAAGATAAAAATTCTTTATCTAACTACAAAGATATTATTGATAGACAAGATAAAAGAATTGAAGATTTAAATCATTACTTTTTTTGGTATGGAATATTAATTACTATATTGTTATTTGGTGTGTCTTATATATCATATAGATTCACTTCAAATGAGTCAAAAGATATTGTAAATGATTGGTTAAATAAAAATAAAGAAGAAATATTAAAACCAATACATAAAGAGGGAAATGAATTATTAAGTAATATAGAAGATAAAGCTTTAAAATTTTATCAAAAGCAAGTAAATGATTTAAATAATGATTTAAACATTGATGAAAAATTAACAGAGAATCAACAAGAAACACTTGCAAAAGTTAATCAAATATTAGAACATAAAGAAAAAGAAAAATATACATTTGATGATTGGAATTCAAAGTTTATAGATTATTTTTATAAAGGAAAGTTTGATAATGCATTAGTAGCTATTGATAATGCAATTATAAAGGCTGAAAATAATTTAGATTTGTCATTTGGTTTACTTCGAAAAGGTATTTTTCTTGTAAAGGTGGAAAGATATTCTGATGCAATGGATATATATGATGAATTAATAGATAGATTCAAATACTCAAAAGAAATCAATATTTTAAAGAATGTTAGTGATGGAATATCTAATAAAATAGAGTTATCTTTAATAGAAAATAAAGAATATAGTAAAAAAGACTTAGATTTATATTTTGAATTAGTAAAAGATAAAAAAGATGAACTTATTTATTATGAAATTCTTACTCTCTTAGAGAAAGCTAAGCATAATGAAATTGATGAAAAAATAATATCTTGGAAAGAAGAGTTTAAAGATACTCTTATTGAAGATTGGTCATTTGAAGAATTAAAAACTTGGGCAAACTCTTTTGAAGATGAAGAAGTTAAAGATAGGCTTTTAAGATATATAGATATCTTTGAAAAGCACAATGAAAGTGTAGAGGAAAACTAATCTAAGATTAGTTCTCTAAACTATCCTCATCTTCTGATTCAAGTTCTAAAGTTTCCTCTTCTTCCTTCTCAGGTCTTTTTTCTGCTCTTGCAAGTATTTCTAAGTAAAAAGTTTCAGCTTCAGATTTAGCTGCTTCATCAATAGATTTTGTGATATCAATAAAATCAATCACCTTAGGTTCATCATCACCAATTGCAAATTTACAATCAAAAAACCAAAAGTCTTTATCTTCAGGAAGTGCTTTTCTTTTTTCTCTTTTGATATATTTTCTTACTTCATATTTAATAGAATCTACAACTCTATCAGGATGTTTATTTTCTTGCTTTAATTTAAAAGTCTTTTTCAAATCTTACCTTTGATTTTTTATATTTTTGCAATTGTATCTAAGTTTTTAGAAAATAACAGCTTTTTTGACAACTTAATAAACTATTTATGAAAAATAGGTATAATTCTTAGTAATACTATTTAGTATTACACATAGTTATATGTAATATTAAAGGTAGTCATATGGAAACAGATTTTCTTATAGCATTTACGCTAGTTATACTTATCTCTTCTTTTATACATGGAAGTATAGGTTTTGGTTTTGGTCTTATCTCAACTCCTGTAGTTGCACTTTTTACAGATATTCAAACAACAATCACATATATAATAATCCCAACAATGATAGTAAATCTTGTTAGCATACTAAGTGAAGGTAAATTTTTTGAAGCCTTACGAAAATTTTGGCTTATAATTTTACTTATGGTTATAGGTAGTGTATTTGGAACATTTATCTTGGTTTATTACAACTCTGAGTATTTTAAACTTATACTTGCATTTATAATATTCTTTTATCTTTTTCAGTCTTTGGTTAAATTTAGAGCTAGTTTTATATCTGATTATCCAAAATCTTCAACCTATGGATTAGGACTAGTAGGTGGAGTTGTCTCAGGTCTTACAAATGTAGTTGCTCCTCTTACAATCATGTACACCTTAGAACTAAAGTATTCAAAGAAAGATACAATCCAGCTTTCGAATTTATGTTTTCTTTTTACAAAAGTAGGTCAAGTTGCTACTTTTGTTTATTTTGGAGAGTTTACTTCTCAAGCAGTTCAATTATCTTTTGCTAGTATTTTTATCATTGCTATTGGTCTTTATTTTGGTATAAAAATAAAGAAAAAAATAGATGCAAAATTCTATGCAAAGATATTAAAAGTCTTATTGTTTATTATTGCATGGATGTTAGTTTTTCAAACAGTTTTAGTATAAAGGTTAAACATGGATTCAAATTTATTAAAAGTTTTTATAGCAGTTGCAAATACAAAATCTATTTCTCAAGCAGCAAAAGAGTTAGAGTTTACTCAATCAAACGTAACTTTACGAATAAAACAATTAGAAAAAAATGTAGGATATTCTCTTTTTCATAGAACAAACCGAGGTGTTATTCTTACAAATGAGGGAGAAAAGCTTTTCCCTTATGCTATTGATATTATAAAAAAAGTAGAAGAAGCCCAAGTTTATATGCGAAATATTGATTATCAAGAAGTTCTTAAAATAGGTGCAACTCAAACATTCACTACAAGTAGTTTGATGCCATTTTTAGAAAAACTAAACAATGATTTTAAACAAATGAATTTAGAGTTTACCGTAGATAGTAGTTTAAATTTGATAGATAAACTATTAGACTATAAGCTTGATATAGCTTTTGTAAATGGAAATCCAAATCATAAAGATATAGAGATTTTAAATATTTTTGAAGAGAAGATGGTTTTAGTTGAACCTTTAGACAAAGAGCCTCAAAAGACTTGTTTTGTATTTAAAAAGTCATGTGCAAATTGTATCGCTTTGGAAGGTTATATTAAAAATACTAGAGATGAAGATTATAAAACTGTTGAGTTAGAAAATTTTGAGTTAATCCTTGGTTGTATAAAAGCAGGTTTTGGATTAGGTCTTTTATCTCCTAAGATAATAGAAAAATTTGGCTACACAAACAAAGTAAAAACTACAGATATAGAAAATCATCTTGATACTCACTTGATTTGTAGAAAAGATTATCTTCCAATTATTCATAAATACTTAAGAGATGTAAGTCTTTAAGTAAGAAGTTTATGAAAAATTAAGCAAAGGATGTTATATTTATCCCGAAAAAAATATGAAGGAATTTTATGTCAAATATTATAATTAGAGATGCAGTTATTGAAGATTCTCAAACAATCTTAAATTTTATTACAGAGCTTGCAATTTATGAAAAAGCTGAGCATGAAGTAAAAACTGATGTTGAACAAATTAAAAAATCTATTTTTGGTGAAAACTCAACTGTTAAAGCTTTTATTTGTGAAGAAGATGACGTTGCAATTGGTTTTGCAGTATATTTTTACAACTACTCAACTTGGCTTGGAAAAAATGGTATATATTTAGAAGACTTATATGTTAGTAAAGATAAAAGAGGTAGTGGTGCTGGAAAAGCTATCTTAAAACATCTTGTTAAAAAAGCATATGATGAAGGTTGTGGAAGAGTAGAGTGGTCTTGTTTAGATTGGAATACTCCTTCAAGAGAGTTTTATGAGTCTATTGGTGCAAAGAGTCAAGATGAGTGGATAGGTTATAGATTAGAAGGTGACTCAATAGTTAATTTTATAAATAGCTAAAAAGGTTTTACATGGAAAACTTAGATAGTTTTTACTCTTTGATGTCTAAAGCTTCATCTTTAACAAAAGAGAAAAAATACGAAGAAGCACTTAGGGCATACGATGATATTTTAGTTAAATATTTAGATACAAAAGATGAGTCTATAATAGAGTATTTACCTTATACTTTTTATAACAAAGCTTTAATATATGCACATAAAAAAGAGTATGAAAAAGAGTTAGAAGTTTATAATGAACTTCTTTCAAGATTTATTTCAAATGTCTCACCAAATAGTGAGATTATTTTTGCAAAAGCTTATATGAATAAAGCTATTTGTATTCAAGAATTAAAAGATGAAAAAGAGTCTTTAGATATTTATAAAGAGTTTGTACAAAACTTTGAAAACTGTTTAGATGAAAAGGTTTTAGAAGATATTGTACAAGCAAAATATAATATAGCTCATATTTTAGGAGATAATGAGCAAATTGAAGAGTCTATAAAAGCTTATGATGATGTAATAGATTTATTTAAAGATACAAAAGAAAAATACTTTTTAGAGTTTGTTGCAAAATCTTTAGTAAATAAAGCAAATAAATACAAAGAACTATTTGAGTTTGAGAAAGCCATTGAATCTTTTGATAAAGTTATAAAAGAGTTTTCTTCTTTTGAAAAACAAGTTGCAATTGCATATCATAATAAAGCAACTGTTTTAGCAGAATTACAAGATGAAAAACAGATGAAAAAAGTTTGTGATGAGTTAATTGAAAAGTTTTCAAATGTTCATGATGAATTTATCATGAACATTGTCTCTTCTGCAGAAGTTCTAAAAGATAAGGACACTTTTAATAAAAACTGTTTTTAGTGACCTCGTCCTAACATCTCAGATGCTTCCATAACAATCATGAAAGCATCTTCATCTGTTTGCTGAATAATTTGCCTTAATGCACCTAATCTTCTAACATCAATTACCATAAAAATAAGAGTTTTGTCATCTTTTTTGTTTAAAGCATCCCCTTGAATAAGTGTACCTTCATGCTTTAAATTTTGGCTAATTTGTTTTCCTAACTCTTGTGGTTTTGAAGTAGTAATATGAATAACTTTAGTTGTAAGTGTTCCTGTTAATACAATATCAATAGCTTTAGCTGTTACATAAATACTCATAATACTTAAAACTGCTTTTTCAAAATCTTTAAATACATAAATTGAAGAGATTACAATAAGTGCATCAATAAATAAAATAATTTGTGCTGGTTTAAAATGTGAGTTTGTTGAAACTATTTTTGCAACAATAGTGGAACCACCAGCACTTGCATGTCCTTTTATAATAAAACCAACCCCAAAACCAATAACTGCTCCTGCAAAAATAGCAGCAACTAAGATATTTGAAATTAGTAAATCAAAATCTAATGTATATGAAAAAAAATCAATAAAAATAGAAATAAGAAAAACAGTGATGATTGTTCTTACTGCAAACATTTTCCCAAAATATTTTATTCCCCAAATAAGCAAAGGGATATTTATAGCAATAACCATACTTCCAATAGAAAAACCAGTAAGTTTATGTAATAAAATTGCAGCACCAGGGGTTCCACCAGTAGTGAAGTTATGAGGATTAAAAAATAATACAACAGATAATGCGATAAAAAGAGTTCCTAAAATAATATAAAAAATATTTATAAATTCTTTCTTATTAAAAATAGTTTTCATATATTCCTTTCTAGTTTTTTGGGATTATATCAAATTAAATAAAATATTTTATAATATCTTGAAAAAACGGGGTATTTATGATAAAGTGATAATAAAAAATAATTAGGTTTTATATATGGGAATATTTCAAAAAATAATTAGTGCAATAGCTAATGCTTCGATGCCAATCTATAAATTTGAAAATAATCAAATAGCTTTTAAAACAGATTTTGAAGAATATATAAAATATGATTTAGATATTTATGATATGAAAACGAGACATGATCCTTTTGTTGTAGAGGCTTACACTATAAATAATGAAGAAATATTTTTAGAATATGTAAAAACTGACACAAACACAACTTGGAATGGACAAGCTTTGAGTCTATATGAAGACTTCTTTAAACAAAAACTACAAATAAATGAGTTTGAGACTTTAGAGTCAAAAGATATATCAAACTATACTTTTAAAGTAAAAAGAGTAGATGATGCTTTTATTTTACATATAATCTATATTTGGGCTGCAAATACAGATGTATTTATTGTAGATATGAAAGGTAAGTTATATAAAAAGTTATTATCAGAATTTGAAGAAGGATATACTTATAATTATGAGAAAGAACAAAAAGGTAATGTAAATTTTAATATCTCTCTTGTAAAAGAAAATTGTATTCAAGGTTTCTTTAATGCAAGTCATTAAAAAAATACAAACATATTTTTTTATAATTTTATTTTTTAGTGCTTGTAGCATAAATAGTTTAAATAACTATTCTTCAAAAACTAAAGAACTCTCTTTTTATTCAAATAGTAAATTAATAGAAAAACTAAGCTTTAATAATCCAAAACAAAAGTACTACTTATCAATGCCTTGTGTTTCTAACTCTTATACAATAGAAGAAAAAAATAGTAGATATGGGAAATTGTTTTTTGAGTACATTGATTTAAATAGTAATTGTGTTTGGACAGGTTTAGCAAGTAGTTTTTTTGAAACGAGTTTAAATTATGAGTTAAAGCTTAATTCTTTTGAAGTTGTAGAAAATATTGATATAAATAATTATACTTTTAAAACCTATAAAATAAACAATGAAAGTTATTTAAGTGTTATTTATTCTTATTATACAAATACAAATATGTTTTTAATTGATTATAACGGGAAATTTTACACAAAATTTTTAAAAGAATTGAAACCAAGCTATAAATCAAAATATCTTGATAAAAAAAGATTTTTAGGAAATTATGATAAAAGTTTAGTAAGAAAGAATATTCTTGAAAACTATTTTAGATATGAAAGAATAGAGTTATAAGCATTTAGCTTATAACTTTAGTTTCCAAATACTTTTTTTAGTATTGAAGTTGTTTGTTCAACGGGGTTTTCTCTAATAGAAGCCTCTTTTTCAGAAATCATTTTAAATAAACCATCAATAGCTTTATTTGTTACATAATCATCTAAACTTTCTTCACTAGAACTTGGAATATACTCATCTACTCCAAAGTTTTTAGCTAAGTTCATTACTGAACTATTTTCTACATACTCTTTACCATACTGTTTGTAGTAAGTATTAAAAGTATCATAGTATTTTGAAACACTATTTTCTTGCATTGTTTTATTTACTATTGGTTTAATTAATTCTTTTAATTTGTCATAGGTATTTTCTTTGAAATAGTTTGTCGCAGAGTGTTCATCTGCACTCAAGATTTTTTTAGCATCCTCTAAATTCATTTTTTCAATTGCTTCAATAAAAATCTCAGCAGTTTGAGGTGCTGCTTTTGTTGCTGCACTGTTCATAGACTTTATTAAATCATTAGCAATTTTATCTCCACCAACTTTTCTTATAATACTTTCTGCTTTTTGAAGATTTTCGGGCAATGGAATTTTTACATCTTTATTGTTTAAATAGCCATTTTGTGCCCCTAACGTTTTAGTAGCATAATTAACTCCCACTTTTAAAGCCTCTTTCAAACCTTTTGAAACAGTATTTTCTGATAAAGAGCTTTTTACTGTTTGTTCTTTTTTTGTATCTGTAGTTGTTATATCTTTTACTATATCTTTTGTAAAGCTATTTAAATCAAAGCCAAAAGATAATGTACTACACACTATTAAAGATAAAAGAATTATTTTTTTCTTCATTGTTTTTTTCCCTATATTTTTTAATATTATATGCTAAAATGCTACAAATTCAAATTAGTGAGAGAAAATGATAGAAGAGATTTCACAGTTTTTTTATAGCTTTAAAACAAAAATTGTTGATTCAAATACTTTAGAAAAAGAGTATTCAAAGCAAATCTTTGATTTTGCACAAAAAATTAAAGATGAAAAACTACAAGAAGAGTATAGAGATAACTTTTTACTTATTTTAGGTTATACCCTAAGATTAGAAGATATTTCACAAAGACTTTTTTTCACTTTCCAAGAAGCAATTTATGCTATTGATTTAGATTTTCAAATGAAAAATGAAGAGTCAAAAAAAGTTAACTCAATAGTTTATATCTTAGTTTTAGAAGTTATTTTAAAAGAACTTCAAATCAAACAAATAGATGAAGAATTAAAACAAGAAGCTTTAAACGCTTATGAAAAATTAGAAAAACAAAAAGCTAAAGAGAATAAAAAATACCACATGTATCAATACTAGGAATCTTTTGATCCTCTTGAGTTTGGATAATACCTTTTTTTAGGAATATTATTTATAATAAATGCTATAAAAAGCATTATAAAAGCACCTGTTGTAACAGGTATTAAAACATATAAAAATCCTAAGTTATGAATTTGTTCAGTTCCTATAACTGCAATTAGTGCAGTTGCTCCTCCTGGAGGATGTAGTGTTAATGTTAACTGCATAACTAAAATAGAACTAGCTACAGCAAGGGCTGAACACAACCATAAATAATCACCCAAAAGTTTAAAACTTGTTACTCCAATAATAGCACTTAAAATATGACCACCTACAAGATTTCTAGGTTGTGCTAAAGGAGAGTGAATTGCACCATAGATTAAAACAGCACTTGCTCCAAATGAGCCAATTACTAAAGATAAATCAGTATCATTTAAAAAGTTAAAGTGAATAAATGCAATAGCAATTATTCCTATAAATGAACCTATCCAAGACCAAATAAGATTTTCAATTTCAATTTTTTCTGTGTTTATTTTTTTAAATCTTTTAAAAAACTTCTTCATAGTTATACATACCTTTAAAAATGAAGTATAACTATTACTTTTTATTTATTCTATGACTTGAATCAAATTGGAATATTTAAAATTTCATCTTTTATTTCATTAATATCATCAATCACTTTTATAATATCTAAATCACCTGGATCAATCATTTTTTCATCAATTAAAGTAGTTTCAATAAATTTCATTAGTCCATCCCAAAATTCACTTCCTACAAGATAAACTCTAAATCCATCTCTCATTTTCCCAGTTTGTGTTAGAGTTACTACTTCAAAAAGCTCATCTAATGTTCCAAAACCACCAGGAAAAATAATACAAGCTTTTGAGTACTTAACTAACATATATTTTCTAGAAAAGAAATAATTAAAAGTTAAATGTTTATTTGTATATGGATTAACTGATTGTTCAAAGGGAAGGTCAATACTTAATCCAACAGATTCTCCATTTGAAGATTTAAAGGCACCTCTATTTGCAGCTTGCATAATTCCATCACCACCACCTGTGATAATATTAACACCTTCTTTTGCTAAAATATATGCTAGTTTTTGTGCTTTCATCGCATAGACATTTGTTTGTTTTGTTCTTGCACTTCCAAAAATAGTAACGTTATTTTTTAAATCTTTTAAAAGTTCTCTACCATTTGTGAAGTCATCATTAATTCTTGGACTATATATTACATTGTTTTTTTCCATGATTAACTCCTTTAAAATCAAGTTATGATTATATTTATATTTTCATTATAAAGCTTGTAATATTTTATAAAACAACAAAGTTTTATTTCATTTTACTTTTAATACTCACTTTTATCTCACCTGTTTTAGATAAAATAGCATTTTTAATCAGGAGAATTTAATTGTTTAATGAAAAAAATATACCCAAACTTATTATCTTTACGCCTATTATTACAGCTATATTAATTGCTTTTTTTACAATATATTTCTTTATAGATAATCAAAACAACTATTTTGAAGAAGAGAGTTTAATTGTTGAAAAAGAGTATTTACAAAAACAAAAAAATATTCTAAAAAAAGAGATTGATTATGCAATAAACTATATAAATCATAGAGTTAACAACAACAAATTATTAAGTGAAGAAGAGTTAAAAAAAGATATTTTGGAATATCTTGAAACTATTAGATATGGAAAACATGGATATCTTTGGATACATGATACAAATTATTATTTAAGAGGGCATCCTTTTAGACCAAATAGTATTGACACTTATGACATTGACTTAAAAGATGCAAAGGGCGGTTTTATTACTAAAAAGTTTATAGACGAAACAATTAAAAAGCCAAATGGAGTTTTTATTGAGTATTATTGGCAAAAGCCAGAGGAAAAAGACTTTTCTAAGAAACTTGGTTTTTTTAAACTATATAAAAAATATAATTGGGTGATAGGAGCAGGGCTTTATATTGATGATATTCAAGACTCAATAAATGCAAATAAAAAACTTTTAGAAAAGAAGATTAACAAACACATTAGATTAGTTGTAACTGTTTCCTTTCTAGCGATTTTGATAATTGGTGTTTTATCTTTTATTATGTCAAAAAAGATTACTCAAGTATTTAATGCTTATCAAGAAAATGTAAAAAGAAAAGAGCTTTTACTAGAAGATTTAAATAGAAATTTGGAGTTAAAAGTTCAAAAGGCTGTTAAAGAAGTTAAGAAAAAAGATAGGGCAATGCTTCATCAATCAAGGCTAGCAAGAATGGGAGCAATGCTTTCAATGATTGCCCATCAATGGAGACAACCTTTAAGTGAAGTATCTGGAGTACTCATGGAGCTTGAAACTGCAAATAAGTTTAATAAAGTAACTTCAGAAATGATTGAAGAGACAGTTAAAGAGTCAAATAAACAAATTGCCTTTATGTCAAATACAATTGAAGACTTTAGAAACTTCTTCAAACCAGATAAATTAAAAGTTGATTTTTATATAGAAAATGCTTGTAATAAAGCTTTAACCTTAGTTGATGCTTCACTTAAAAATTTTAATATAAAAGTAGAAAAGAAAATAAAATATAACCCTTTAATTCATGGCTATGAAAGAGAATTTGCACAAGTGATTTTAAATCTCTTATCAAATGCAAAGGATGCTTTAATTCAAAGACAAGTTTCTAATCCTACTATTAAACTTATAGTTACAAAAAAAGATAATAATGCCATTATTAAAGTAAAAGATAATGCAGGGGGAGTGGAAGAGGATTATTTAGATTTAATATTTGAGCCGTATTTTACTACAAAAGGTGCATCAAAAGGAACTGGTCTTGGGCTTTATATGGCAAAAATGATTGTTGAAAAAAACATGAATGGAGAAATTACTGTAGATAACAAGAAAAAAGGTGCAAACTTTTTAATTGTACTTCCTATAGAAGAGGTTTGAGTATGGATGAGAGTATAATAAAACAACTTCAAGAATATACTGTTCTTTGTGTGGAAGATGAAGATGGTATTAGAAAAAGATTAGTAAATACTTTAAAGTACTATTTTGGCGGTGTTTATGAAGCAAAAGATGGTGAAGATGGTTATTACTTATATAATGAATATAAACCTGATTTAATCATTACAGATATAGAAATGCCTTGTAAAGGAGGGATTTCACTTGTTGAAGATATTAGAAAAAAAGACAGTGACACCTTAGTAATAATGGTAACTGCTTATTCAACTGAAGAGTATCTTTTAGAGCTTATAAATCTAAATGTAAACCAATATATTCTAAAACCTGTAAACTCTGATTCTTTATTGACTGGAATTGTAAAAGCTTTTGGAAAAAGATTAAAAGAAAAAATCTTTTTTCACAAAGATTTATATTTTGATGTGCAAGAAAGGGAATTATATTATAAAGATGAGGTAGTTTCATTACGTAAAAGAGATAAAGAGTTCTTACTTTTACTTCATAGAAATAGAAATGTAGTTGTAACTTATGAGTTAATTGAAGAGTATTTATGGCGAGATAAGTCTATGAGCATAACAGCTTTAAAAACCTTTATAAAAGAGTTTAGAAAGCGTATTCCCATTGAAATTATTACAAATAAACCACAAGAAGGGTATAAATTAATCGATTTTTAGAAAAACTCACTTGAAACTCACTTAATTGTTTTATGATGAATTTCATAAACAAAGGTTGCCTTTAGAAAATATTGATTTTTAAAGGGGAACCTAAACAAAGGAGTCTTAATGTTCAAAAAAAGTTTACTTTTAGTTGCTCTTGCAAGTGTTGCATTAGCAGGTAATATTAAAATGGATTTAAATGCAAAATATGGTGCAAATAATTTCCATACAAAAGGTGCTGAAAAGTATGCACAATTAGTTAAAGATTACTCAAATGGTTCTGTAGATATTACAGTACATGCAGGATCTGCACTTATTAAAGGAAATCCTCTTAAAGCTGTAAAAGATGGAACAGTTGCAATGACTGATATGTTTATTCCTTTTACATCTGGTGGAGGAAAAGTGTTTGGGATTTCTGCTTTACCATTTATTGCTAACTCATATGAAGATGCTTTCAAGTTATATCAACTTGCAAAACCAGCTTATGATAAAACTGCAAAAAAATGGAATCAAAAAATTCTTTATTCTGTAACTTGGCCAGCTTCTGGTTTTTATTCAAAAAAAGAAGTTACAAAACTATCTGATTTTGAAGGTATAAAAACTAGAACTTATGACAAAAACTCTGCTGCATTTATTAATAAAGCAGGTGGAAATGCAGTTGCCTTACCTTGGGGAGAAGTTTATTCTTCACTTAGAACGGGTCTTGTTGACTCTGTAGTTACTTCTTCAGCATCTGGAAAAGATGGTAAGTTTTGGGAAGTATTATCAAACTATACAAAAATCAATTATGCATACCCTTTACAAGCAGTATCAATTAACTTAGATTATTGGAATTCTTTAGATAAAACACAACAAAAAGCCATGTTAAAAGCAGCAAAAGAGATTGAAAAAGCTCAATGGGAAGCTGCAAAAGAAGAAGATAGAGTTGCTTTAGAAATGCTTACTAAAAATGGAATGAAAGTAAGTGAAGCAACATCTGAATTAAAAGCTCAATTAGACAAAATTGCAAATGAGTTATTAGAAGACTATTTAGATGGTGCAAATTCTCAAATCAAAGCAATTTTTGAAGAATATAGAAAGTAGTTAGAAGTTATGAGTTTTATTTCTAACTTTATAGATAAGCTTACCAAATTTGGGGCTTATCTGTCAGCTTTTATCTTAGTAGCATTGGTTTCATTGATTTTAATTGAAATCTTTATTAGAGCATTTTTTGATATGTCAACAATGATAGCAGATGAATATAGTGGATATTTTTATTTGGCATCTATATTTTTTGGATTAGCATATACTTTCTCAAGTGATTCTCATATAAGAATTAACATAATTACTTCAAGGTTATCAAAAAAGACTAATAACAAGATTGATATTCTTGCAGCAGTTATTACCTTAGCTGTATTAGCTTTTGCTCTTTATAGAACAATTTTATTTACATATGATTCATATGAATTACAGATGTTATCAGAAAATGTTTCTGAAACACCACTATATTTAACACAACTTGCAATGCCTATTGGAATTACAATGTTCATGTTAGCTGTAGTATTATTTATTTTCAAAGGATTTACAAATGATTAGTGATCCTTTATTCTTATCAGTAATTTTAATTGTGATAATGTTTGTATTTTTATTATCATCATTATGGATTGGTGTTTCGTTAATGTTAACAGGTATTATTGGTATGTTATTATTTGACCATAATTTACCTCCTGTGATTTCTGTTTATGACAAAATTGGAGACTTATTAGCTTCTTCACTTTATGATGCCTTAAACTCTTGGTCTCTTGCAGCTTTACCTATGTTTATTTTAATGGGTGAAATTTTATATAAATCTTCTATTTCAACAAGATTGTTAAATGGTTTAAAACCTTGGCTTGCATTTATACCAGGAGGTTTACTTCATGTAAATGTTGCAGCATGTTCTTTATTCGCTGCTGTTTCTGGTTCATCTGCTGCTACAACTGCAACAGTTGGGAAGATTACATTAGAAGAGTTAAAAAATAGAGGATACTCTAAAACATTAGCAATGGGATCACTAGCTGGTTCTGGTACATTAGGATATTTAATTCCTCCTTCTTTAATTATGATTATTTATGGAGTGTTATCAGATGTATCTATTGGTAAATTATTTGTTGCTGGGCTAATTCCTGGGCTTTTACTGGCATCTTTATACTCTTTTTATATCATGTATAAAGCCAAAGTTGACCCAAGTATTTTACCAAAAGAAAAAGAAGTATTTACATTTAAAGATAGAATAAACTCATTTAAAGATTTAGCACCAATTTTTTCACTTATTGGACTTGTTTTAGGTTCTATTTATGGTGGATTTTCTACTCCTACTGAAGCTGCTGCTCTTGGAGTATTAGGAAGCTTGATTCTTGCATTTTATTTTAAATCTATCTCAATAGATATTCTAAAAAATGCACTTTTAAACTCTGTTAAAACATCTGTTATGATTGGGTTTATTATTGCTGGTGCAGTTTTTCTTTCTCAAGTAATTGGATTTTTGGGAATTGCAAGAGCAATGAGTGAATTTATTGCAGGTCTTGGACTTTCTCCAATGATGTTAATTTTGTTAATTGGTATTATGTATATTATTTTAGGAATGATTTTAGAAGCTATTTCTATTGTAGTTATGACATTGCCAATTGTTTTACCAATCATTATTTTAGCTGGATTTGATCCACTATGGTTTGGTATTTTCTTAGTATTCATGGTTGAAATGGCACAAATTACGCCGCCAGTTGGTTTCTCACTATTTGTGATTCAAGGAATTAGTAATGAAAAAATACAGACAATTTTAAAAGCAACTTTTCCCTTCTTTATTCTTATGATTGTTACTGTTGTATTAATTACTGTGTTTCCTGAAATAGTATTCTTCTTACCAGACCAAATGATTAAATAATATTTTTGGTAAAATAAGGTTATATAAATGGAAGGTAATGAAATGATTAGATTAAATTGTGATATGGGGGAAAGCTTCGGTATTTGGAAAATGGGTGCAGATGAACAAATTATGCCTTATATTAGTATGGCAAATTTAGCGTGTGGTTTCCATGCAAGTGATCCTTTAACAATGAATCGTTCTGTTGAATTAGCAAAAAGATATAATGTAACTATTGGTGCTCATCCTGGATATCAGGATTTAGTTGGCTTTGGTAGAAGAAGCATTCAATGTACTTTAGAAGAGATTAAGTCAATAACTCTTTATCAACTAGGTGCATTAAGTGCCTTTTGCAAATCTCATGGTACAACTGTATCTTATGTAAAACCCCATGGTGCTTTATATAATGATATGATGCGAGATGAAAATATATTCAAAGCAATTTTAAGTGCTATTTCATCTTATGATAAAAATATTAAACTAATGATTTTATCAAATCCAAATAATGAAGCATTTTCCTATACTGCAAAAATGTATGGAATTAATCTAATCTATGAAGTATTTGCAGACAGAAATTATAATGACAATGGAAGTTTAGTATCAAGAATGCAACCAAACGCTATAATTCATGATGAATTATTAGTTATTGAAAGAATTCAAAATTTAAAAGATAGAGGATTTTTAGAAAGTGTAAATGGTCAAAGGCTATTTTTAAAAGCTGATACTGTTTGTGTTCATGGAGATGGTGCAAATGCACTTAATTTTATTCAAGCTTTACAAAAAGTAGTAAACTAAATGGAAATAAAAGTAGCTTCTGTTGATTGTGTAATTATTTATTTTGATACTAAAATCTCTAAAGAAATATCAAATAAAGTAAAAGCTTCATATGCTTATTTAAAGTCTTTAAATAATGAAGCTTTTATTGATATAATCCCTTCTTATAGCTCAATTTTAATTTCATATGATGTATTAAAATATGATTTTGAATCTATAAAAGCATATCTAGAAGAAAGGCTTAAAAATATAAAAGTAGATGAAGAAGAAAACTCTAAGCTTGTAGAAATAGATGTATATTATGGTGAAGAAGTAGGGCTTGATTTACAAAGGGTTGCTTCTATAAATAAC
The DNA here is from genome assembly GCF_004118855.1 of Arcobacter sp. CECT 8983. Taxonomy (NCBI): domain Bacteria; kingdom Pseudomonadati; phylum Campylobacterota; class Epsilonproteobacteria; order Campylobacterales; family Arcobacteraceae; genus Arcobacter; species Arcobacter sp. CECT 8983. Next base: position 407,657 of record NZ_PDKF01000004.1, read on the forward strand.
TTAAATGTAGAAGAGGTAATAAATCTTCATTCTTCTAAAGTTTATGATGTTTATACAATTGGTTTTTTGCCTGGTTTTGCATATTTAGGTGTAGTTGATGAAAAAATTGCAACTAAAAGATTAGAAACTCCTAGAAAGAAAATTCCTAAAGGAAGTGTTTCCCTTGCTGATACTCAAACTGCTGTTTATCCAAAAGATAGCCCAGGTGGTTGGAATATTATTGGGAAAACTGCTTTTGAGTTTTTTGATAAAAATTTAGAACAATTATCGCAAATAGATATTAATACAAAAATAAAATTTAATCCAATTTCTAAAGAAGAATTTTTAAAACAAGGTGGAACTTTATGAAAGGCTTTGAATTAGTAAAAGCTGGGATTTATACAACTATTCAAGATAAAGGAAGATTCTCTTTCATGCATCTTGGTGTTACAAATTCAGGGTTTATGGATGAGTATGCTGCTAATGCTTGTAATAAACTTTTAGATAACAATCTTGAGACAAATCTTCTTGAAATCCTTTTTGCTGGTGTAGTATTAAAATCACATCAGAATACTACTATTGCAATAACAGGTGCTAAATGTGACTTTTACATTAATGGTGTTTTAAAAAACTGTTGGGAAACTCATAAAGTAAGAGTAGGGGATGAAATTAAAATTGGTAAATTCAATGAAGGTCAAAGAGTTTACTTAGGTGTAAAAAATGGCTTTGATATTGAAAAAGAGTTTGGAAGTAATGCTACTTCTATGAAAGAAGGCTTTGGTGGTCTTGATGGAAATAAACTAAAAAATAGTGATATTTTAGCGTTTGAAGAAAATTCATCTTTTGTAAAAAGAAGATGGAAAGAAAAGTTTGTTCCTAAATATAAAAAAGAGTTAACACTAAGAGTGATACTTTCATATCAATGTGATAAGTTTGAAGAAGAACAAATAGAAAAGTTCTTCTCAAGTGTTTATACAATTACTCCTGATTTTAACTCTATGGCTTGTAAACTTGATGGAGAGGCTATTGAATGTACTATTTCAAATCTAGTTTCTGAAGCAATTGCCTTTGGTAGTATTCAAATACCAAAAGATGGAAAACCAATAATTCTTTTAAAAGAGAGACAAACTATTGGTGGTTATCCAAAGATTGGTGCAGTTTTAAATATTGATTGTTATAAATTAGCTCAAATGAAACCTGGAAGTAAAATAAGATTTGAAAAAATTGAAATTAAAAAAGCAAGAGAAAAAGTTTTAAAATTTTTAGAGGCTTTTTCTTCTTAATCTGCTTGTTTTTTTAAAAGTGAGTTTAATACTTCATGGAAAGAGTCATCTTTCTTTGCTGCTATTGTTGAATATTTGTAGTTTGGTTTAATCATAACCCCTGAATTACTTTTTAGTGTTGTTACAAATAATACAGAAGAAGTATTTTTAATCAAGTTTGAAATAGTAGTAAAATCGTTATTTTTTACAGAAATAATGAATTTACTACTTAGGTATCTACAAATTTCAAAATCAATATCTTCTTTTTTGAACTCTTTATTTATAAACTCATAAATGAATATTAATAGATTATTTGAAATAAGTTTATTGTATGTTTTTTTGATATATTCAAAATCTTTTACATCAATTAGTATAATAATTGCATCTTCTTTTATCTTAGAATTTTGGGCTAAGTATTTATGATATAACCATTTTTTATTATAGGCACTTGTTAAATAGTCTTTGTATATATTCTCTGTCATATCTTGAAGTTTTTCTTGAAGTTCTTTTATTTGTACATAGAGTTTTTTTAGTGCAGAAGAGTTGTTTTCTTCAATGGCTTTTTGTGCATCTAAAGTTAATGCAGCAGCATTATCAATATTTTTAGTAGCATTTTTTACATAGTTATTAATAGTACTAATTTCACTTAAAAGAAGTTCATCTACTTCTTTTTCAAAGCTTTCATCTTTTAGTTCTATTTCTGAAAGTTTTGCATGTTTATCAAAACATTCAAAATATTCTGATGGCAAAATCACTTCTTCTTTAAGTAGTTCATTTATTGTTAAGTCGGTAATTTCTTTTAATTTCTCTTTCATTGCATATCTTCCATTATTTCTTTAATTGGCATAGGTTTTGCTATATAATAGCCTTGCGAGTAATCAATATCAAGTGATTTTACATATCTTAGAATCTTTAAATCACTTACAAACTCTGCTACTATTTTAATATTTTGTTCTTTTGCAAAAAGTACAATACTTTTTACAAGATTATAATAAACATCTTCATCAAGTTTTTTAATTAAACTTCCATCTAGCTTTATATAGTCAGTATTAATATTTAGAATATGCTCATAATTTGAAAATCCACTTCCAAAGTCATCAATAGCGATAGATACATTATAGTTTTTTAAATCTCTAATAAATTCATTTACTAAATAATAGTTTGAGATTTTTTTGCTTTCTAAAATTTCTATTGTTAAGTATTTACCAATATCATGATCTTTGATATTTTCAATAATTAAATCTTTCATTCCTGGATTTAAAATATCATTGTAATCTAAATTTATACTAACATCAATTTTATATCTTTTTATATATTCAATAACTTTTAGAATCAAAATTTCCATTAGTTTATTAAAAAGTCTATATTTTCTTGATTTATTTATAAAAACTGCTGGCATTAAAACTTGTCCATCATGGTCATAGATTCTCATTAATGCTTCATATTTTGTATTCTTTTTTGTTTTATTATCTTGAATTGCTTGGAAAAATGGTTCTACTGTTCTTTCTTCAATATTTTTTCTAAGAACAGATAAAAGCTCTCTATTTTCAAAATGATTGTGATAAAGTTTTGCATCATAATACATGAAGTTTATATAGTTCATCTTTGCATTATGTAAAGCTTTTTCTGCATATACTAAAAGTTCATTTCCTTTACCTTTTGAAGACCCTATAGTAATATCAATGTCAATCTTTAGATCAGAACCTAATAGTGAAAATTGATGTGCAATAATAGTATTAAAGATGATATTTTTAATTTCAATAACTTCTATTTTAGATAAATCATCATAAATTATTAAATTAAAAACATCAACATGGGTATTTTGAGCAGTAACACAGAGTTTTCTTTCAAGATTAAAAAGAATCTGTTGTTTAATATTTGTTGTTAAAAGCCTATAAAGTTGTTTTATTATGTAGTCGCCATTTTCAAAACCATATACAGCATTGATATCTTTCATATATAAAATATCAATTAAAAAAGTAGTTTTAATGTTATTTTTATAAAAATATTTGCATAAACTATTATATATGGACATTTTGCCTTCTTGATTTTGATTATTAAGTATATAAGATTAACTCTTTAATAAAAATCAAAAATGTAAAATATTTTATTAAATTTGTGATAAATGTAATATTGTTTATACATAGTGTATAATAACCCTTAATTTATCATACTTTAGTTAAAATCACATCCATATAGTAAAAGGGTTAAAATAGTACCTTTTTCTAAAATCAATTAAGGCTTTTAAGTGGAAGAATTTATTAGGGAATGGGGATATATTGCACTTTTCGCATACTCATTTGGTGGAGGATTTGTAGGATTAGTTATAGCAGGTGTATTATCTTATGCAGGTGATTTAAATATTTATATTTCAATATTAGTAGCAGGGGTTTCTAACTTTATAGGAGATCAATTTTTATTTACTCTTGCTAGGCAAAATAAAGCTTATGCAAAAGATATGATGAATAAATATGGTAGAAAGGTTGCATTAACTCATATTCTTATGAGAAAATATGGGTCATTTGTTGTAATCATTCAAAAGTATATTTATGGAGTAAAAACTTTAATTCCTTTAGCAATGGGACTTACAAAATACTCTTCAATGAAGTTTGTTCTTTTTAATGCAATTGCTACAACGCTTTGGGCTTGTATTGTTGGTTTTGCTAGTTTTACTGCTGGAGAATATATATTAAGTAGTACAGAAGAGTTTAAATATATTGGTTTAGCAATTGTTGCAGTTATCATAATTGCATTAACTTATTTTTTTAGAAGAGTTTAAAGAAGGAGAAAGCTTAAAAGCTTTCCCATTCATCATTATCCTCTTTTGAGTTGTACACTTTAGTAGGCTCTTTTTCTGCCTTTACTGGTTTTTGTCTTTGATTTGTTTGTTTGTAATCTTTTTTCATAACTTTTTCAATACTTCTTTTTTCATTTCCATTATATGAAAGGTCAGTAGTACTTTTTCTAATTTTGATTTCATCTTTACCATCAAAATCTTTAGCATCAGCATGATCAATAATCATATTAGAAATTTCTAAAGTTTTTTGTGCAATAGTATCTGCTTGAGATGCATTTTGTGCATTTTCTTGTGTGATTTTATCTAAATTAGTAACGGCATCATTAATTTGAACCATTCCTGCTGACTGTTCTTTACTTGCAGTGGTAACATTTTCGATTAAATCAATTGTACTAGAAATATTTTGGTTTAGCTCATCATATCCATTAATCATATCTGAAGCAATTTTCTTACCATCATTTGTTTTTAATTGTGCATTTTCAACTAAATCTTTAATCTCTTTTGCTGCTTCAGCAGATCTATTTGCTAAGTTTCTAACTTCACCTGCAACAACTGCAAAACCTTTTCCAGCTTCACCTGCTGTTGCTGCTTCAACAGCTGCATTAAGTGATAAAATATTTGTTTGGAAAGCGATTTGGTCAATTACAGTAATTGCTTCATTAATTGCTGTTGTTTGTGCATTTATATCTTCCATTGATTTAGCAGTATTATTTGCTAATTTTTGTCCTGTTAATACAGAGTGTTTAACTTTGTCTCCATACTCAGCCATTTTTACTGTAGTCTCAGTATTACTTTTAATATTTGCAGTTATCTCTTCAAGTGCTGCAGCAGTTTCCTCTAAAGAGGCAGCTTGATTGTTTGCAGCATTTGCAATTTCATCCATATTTTTAGTTAATGTATTTGCATTTTGACTTAAGATTAAACCACTTCTTTTATTTTCAATTAATGTTTCAGTGATTACATTTCTTAAAATATTTACGTCATCTTCAAGCTTTTTAATTGCTCCCTCTAAATTATTACCTTCAAGTTTTGGTTTAAAATCGAGTTTTGAATAAGAGTTAAGAACTTTCATAATATTTTCAATGTTTTCATTTAAAGTATGAAGCATTTCATTAATAATATTTTTAAGTTCACTTAATGCAGGATTGTTTGAGTCACTTGTTATTCTAGTATCTAAGTGACCTTTATTAATCTTATTTGCAACTTCAATTGTATTTGAGATAAGATTTCTATCAGCTTGAATATTTGCTTTTGTTTTATTAATATTTTCATTAATAAGTCTAGACATTTTACCTAATTCATCATTTGAATTAACAACTTCTAAATTTATATCATCTTTTTCATAGTTGATAAAGGCAAAGAAGTCATCTAATCCTTTTTTAACTTGGTCAACATCTAAAAGAATTGTAAAAGCAATTGTTCTAGCAAGTATAAGTGTTAAAGCAACACCAATTGCACATAAAATACCAAAAAGAATAATTTCATATATAGCATTTTCTATTTCTTTATTAATGGTTTTAATAAGATGTTCTGCAAGGTAGTTTTCAACTTTTTTTAATAAATTAATTTTTTTAGTAATAGTATTAAACCAATAAGAAGGATCAACTCCAAAGTTTGAATCTATATCTTTAAATAAAGCAATATCTCTCATTCTCTTTACTTCTTCAACTGCTTCACCTTTTACTGTATTTTTGTAAAATACTTTAGATGAATCATCTGATACTTTTAAGAAAGCATCCATATAAGCATTTTGTGCAGCAATTAATGTATAGAATTTAGCTTTCATACCTTCACCAAAGTTATTCCTTGCAAAAGTATTTGTTCCCACTGCTCTTTCTATTCCTGCTCTTTCTTTAGATAATAAGAAGTTTAAATAAGCAATTATATCTTGTGACACTTTTGCATTGGTAGATAGCTTTGCAATACTACTAATTGTATTTAATAATGAACTATTTATATTTGTATAATATCCAATTGCTTTAGAAGTTTGAATATTTAACCCAGTTACATTAGATCTAGTATTTGAAAGGTTAGTTAACATATCTAAACTTTTTTGTAAGTTGTTATTGAATTCTTTTCCATATTTAGATTCATCAAAGGTAGATAAAAAACTTTTCATTTCAGAAAGTCTATTATCTGTTAAATCTCTTTGTGTAGGTAATTTGTCCTGGAATTTACTTCCTTTACTTCCTAAATATCCTGCTGTCATACCTCTTTCTTTTTGTGTTTCATGTACAAGTGCACCAATCTTAGTAGATAATATAATTACATTATCCAAACTCTTTAAATTGTTATAGTACAAAAAAGAGTTAAAGCCCAGTTCTGCAGCTAATAATATTACAACACATAAAGGTATTGACATTATTAAAATAAGCTTTTGTTTAATAGACATTTTTGAAAGCATTTTTATTCCTTTAAATTACTAGATATATAAAAATAATTTTTAAACAGATAATAAAAAGCTTATACTATTTATCCTTTAAGATAATTTAAATTGTAATAAAGTAAAAATATAACTTAATTATATTTATGATAATTTAGATATAATCAATAAAAGAGAGGTATATCATCAAAAAATTCACACAATTAAATTTACCTGCAAAATTTTTATCAAATCTAGAATCTTTGAACTATAATACAATGACAAAAATACAAGAAGAGTCCTTACCTATATCTTTAGAAGGTAAAGATTTAATAGCTCAAGCAAAAACAGGTTCTGGTAAAACAGTTGCTTTTTCTATTCCAATTGTAAAAAAATTAAATGTAAGAAAATTTGCAATTCAGTCTTTAGTTTTAGCTCCAACACGAGAACTTGCTAACCAAATTGCGCAAGAAATTAGAAAAGTAAGTAGGCATATTCATAATGTAAAAGTACTAACTTTATGCGGAGGAGTACCTTATAAACCACAAGTTGCTTCTTTAAAGCATGGTGCACATATTGTGGTAGCAACTCCAGGTAGAATACTTCAACATATTTTTGAAACAAAAGTAGATTTAAGTGATTTAGAAATGCTTGTATTAGATGAAGCAGATAAAATGTTAGATATGGGCTTTTATGAAGATATAACTAAAGTAATAGAAAATATTCCTAAAAATAGACAAACTATGCTTTTTTCTGCTACATATGAAAAAGATATTGAACAATTAGCAAGTGAAATTACAAAAGAATCTACTTTTATTCAAGATGAATCAGTACATGAAAAACAAACTATAAATCAAATAGTTTATGAAGCAAGTGAGACAGAAAAGGATTTATTGATACCTTCTCTTATCTCTTCACAAGAAGCAAAAAGTGTATTAATTTTTTGTAATACTAAAATAAAATGTGAAGAATTAGCTGATATTTTATATAAAAATGATGTTGATGTTTTAACTTTACATTCTGATTTAGACCAAAGAGAAAGGGATGAGACTATTATTATGTTCTCAAATAAGTCTTATCCTGTATTAATAGCAACAGATGTTGCCTCAAGAGGTTTAGATATTGATGATATTGATTTAGTTATTAACTACGATTTAGCAAAAGATGTAAAAACACATATTCATAGAATTGGAAGAACTGCAAGAGCTGGAAAAAAAGGATTAGCCTTATCTTTTTATGATGAAGAATCAAGATATAAGTTAGAGATGATAGAAGATAAGTTTGATGACTTAGTTTATGGAAAAAAAGAAGAAATTGAAGTTTGTAATTATGAAATTGATTGTGATTTTAGAACACTATTTATAAATAGTGGGAAAAAATTCAAACTTAGAGCAGGGGATATTTTAGGTGCCTTAACTGCTGGACTTGGCTTACCAAAAGATGCAATTGGAAAAATTGATATTTTAGAGTTTGTTTCCTATGTTGCAATAAAAAAAGAGTACATAGAACAAGCCTATGAAGGGCTTTGTAGAAATAAAATAAAAGGAAAATACATTAAGTGTTTTATAAAGTAGTTACTATACTTATGATTAATTTAAGATAGAATCCTATAATATTTTCAATAAGGAGTTTGTTATGAAAATAATATCTTTACTACTTCTTTTTATCACAATTGCTTTTTCTTCAAGTATTAATTTTGAAGACAATTTAAAGGAAGCAAAAGAAGAGGCTATCAAAAAAAATAGACCTTTAATGATTATGTATTCAACACCTACTTGTCCTGAATGCAATTATATGAAGAAAAAAGTTTTCAAAAATGAAGAAGTTAGTTCTTATGTCAATAAAAATTTTGTTTCGGTTGTTATGGATATAAATGAAGATAAAAAAGAACTTCCTTTTAAATTTATAGGAATACCTAGTTTCTTTTTTGTAAATGCAAGAACAATGGAATTATTAGATAAAAGTTTAGGTGGAATGAGAGAAAAAGAGTTTTTAACTGTTTTGGAAAAAGTAAAGAAATAAAGGATATCTTATGAAATATTTTATTTTGAGTATTCTTTTTATTTCAAGTTTATACTCTTATAACCAAGAAGATTTAGAAAAATATTTAGCTACAAAATCCTGTGAAGAGTGCGATTTATCACTGGCAAATCTTAGTAATAAAGATTTACAAAACTCTAATTTAGTTGGAGCAAACCTAACAGGTGTAAACTTCCAAAACTCAGATTTAGTAAAATCAAATCTTTGGGGAACAACTTTAGAGAATGCAAACTTAAATAATACAAATTTAAGAGCTTCAAATTTACAAGCTGCTATTTTGATAAATGTTCAATGTAATAATACAATTTTAAAAGGTGCAAATTTATCAAATGCTTCTTTAGAAAATCTAAAGTGTGAAAATCTTTCTTTATGGGCTACAAGACTTTTAGATACTAGCTTTGACAATGTAGATTTTTCAAATGCAGGAGCAGCATACTCTATTTTCGATTCAGTAAATTTTACTGATTTAAAAATAGATGGAGCAATTTTTTGGAATGCAAAAATTTCAAACTCAACTCTTTCAAAAGAAAAGTGTGAGTATTTACAAAAAGAAGAAGCTATATTGTATGAAAATAGTTGTGAAGATTAATTTTTATTTTTCTTCTTTTCATTAATTTGTTGTATGTTTAGTTTATGACACATTTTCATTCCATACAAATAGATTACCCATGAAATATAAATCCAAAAAAATGAAAATAATAAAATAGCTAATGAACCATAAATAGTTGTATATGTTTTATTATAAATAACATAATAAATAAATAGATTTTTAGTGATAGAAAGAATTACTAAAGTAAATAGTGATGAAATGGCAGCTGCTCTTTTATGTACATATCTATTTACACTGAGTTTAAATAATCCAAAAAATACTAACCAAGCAAATGAAAAAGTAATTATCCAATTAAAAAAACTATTTTCGTAAAAAGATAATGCAATATTAACTGCTGCTAGCATTAAAGGCAAAGTAACTAAGAAAAATAGATAAAAAAAGAATGATGCTAAAAGAGGTTTTCTTTTTGCCTGATGTATCTTATTTACAATATATTCATAATCTTTAAAAAACATAATAAATACAAATAGCATATATAAAATACCTAACCAACCAAGTTTATCAGAGTTTGATATATAGTTTTTAAAAGTATTTATAAACTCTTTTGAGTGAGTAGGATTTAAAATATCAAAGGTATATTTAATAAAAATATCCGAGTAGTTTTGTATAACATCTAAACTTGAGATAATTGCAATAAGTAAAGCTATTATTGGTAAGATGGAAAAAATTGTAAAGAAACTAAGACTTGCTGCATAATAAGTTGTATCATCATTAAAAAATGAGTCTAATGCTTTAAGTAAGGTCTTAAGTGGACTCTTTACAATTTCTGGTTCTTTCATTTTTATTCTTTAGTTAATAAGCCCCATTTTAAAAGGATTTAAAATATTTTTAGGGTCAAATGCTTTTTTTATACTTTTAAATAGTTCTATTTCTGCATTATTAAAAGCTATATTCATAAATGGTGCTTTAGATAAACCAATCCCATGTTCACCTGATAAAGTACCACCCATATCAACAACAAGTTGGAAAATCTCTTCAATAGCCTTGTGTCCATCTTCCATCTCTTTTTCGTTTGTTTTATCTTTAACCATTACATTAACGTGAATATTTCCATCTCCTGCATGACCAAAACAAGGTACATTGAAACCATATTTTTCTCCAATTGCATAGATCGCATCAAGTGCTTCAGGAAGTTTTGATCTTGGAACAGAAATATCTTCATTTAGTTTTTTAGTTCCATAAATCATAGTTGCAGGACTTGCATTTCTTCTTGCAAACCATAAAGCATTTCCATGAGCTTCATCAGTAGCTTCAATAAAATCAATAGAACCATATTTTGCAAAAGCTTCTTTTAGTGTAGCTATTTGCGAATCAATTTCAGCTTGGCTTGAACCATCTACATCACCAACTAATATACCACCTGCATTTTCAGGAAGTTCTATTTGAGGAAATTTTTGTTTTAAAGCTTTAATTACAAGTGCATCTAAGAATTCCATTGCAACAGGATTTGCACCAGCAGCAAGTGATTTAAATACGGCATTCATAGCTGTATTTACATCAGGGAAAACACCCATATAAGTTTGTTTAAATTTTGGTTTTGGAATTAGTTTTAAAGTGATTTCCGTAATAACAGCAAGAGTTCCTTCACTTGCAATTAAGATACCAGCAGTGTTATATCCTGCAACATCTTTAATTGTTTTCTTACCTGCTGCAATAATTTCACCATTTGGTAAAACAGCTCTTAATGCAACAACATAGTCTTTTGTAATACCATATTTAGCAGCTCTCATTCCACCTGCATTTTCAGATACATTCCCACCTAAAGTAGAGTACTCTTCACTTGCTGGATCTGGTGGATAAAATAGTCCTACTTCTTCAACTGCTTTTTGAAATTGCATATTAATAAGTCCAGGTTGAACAACTCCAACCATATTTTCCATATCAATTTCAAGAAGTTTATTCATATGTCTTTCTAAACTTAAAATAATTCCACCATTTGAAGGTAATGCCCCACCTGTGAAACCACTTCCTGCACCCCTTGGTACAATTACAATTTCATGGTCATTGCAATATTTTAATACTTTTGATACATCTTGTTCATCTCTAGGGAAAACAACTGCATCTGGCTCAAATCTCTCTTTTGTTGCATCATAACAATAAGCGATTAAATGTGCTTTATCAGCTTTTACATTCTCTTCACCTACAACTGATTTAAAAAAATCAATATGCTCTTTATTTAGTTGCATTTTTTAAACCTAAAATTGTTTTATAATAGTTGTTATAAATCTCACCTTTAACTTCTAAAGCACCAGATTCAAGCTCATCTTCTAATAAAATTTGTTCTTCAGTTCTTTCATCATCACCTAAGAATGTTTTTAAGAATCCTAACCAGTTTTCATAATCTAACACAGTATCAAATGCATTTTTTTCAATCTTTTCAATTCTTGTATAAAATGGCATTTTTTCATCTTGTGTAAAGTTATATGCTAATGAACCTTTTTCTAAAATAGCGAATGTTTTACTGTCAACTATATAAGTAGTACTTCCAATTACAAAGAAAATTGTTCCAATATTTTGAGTTGCAGCAAACTCTTGAATAGTCTCTTTTGAAGGTAACGGTTCTCCTTCAACTTTTAATTTTGCAGCAAAAAGGTCAGAGTGTAAAAAGTCATTATCTCTGTATTTTTCTCTTGTAGCTAAAAATGCATCTTGTGATGGAGCGATAATCATAGAAGAGTCATATAAATAGTTTACTGTTACTTTATCTCCAGTTACAGGTTTTCTATTTGAAGTAGGAATTGCATTTTGCTTAATATCTAAGAATGGAATAATTTTTAGTGTTGAATTATTTGCATTTGAATCTGTAACATAAGCGTTAGCTACAATAAGTGATTTTCCATTTTCATAAGTATGTTCAATAATTGCACTTTGTCCAACTCTTAGATTTCCTATATTTATAGATGCAATTTCTCCATTTGTATTAGAAATTTTTGTATAAATTGGGCTATACTCTAATTTTTTATATTTATTTTCCATAAATTTTGCATTATCAATAGAGATTAATTCTTCATCAGTTAAAACATAAATATAGTTTAGACCTTTTTCTCCATTTTCAATTTTTAAATCTTTTAACTTCCAACCATTTTTTTTCATTTGTGTAAATGAAAATTCACCATTACATTGCCCACCATCAAGCTTAGTTGCTTCAATAGTAGAAGGTGTCTTCCAATCTTTTTTATAACAAATAGTAGTTTGTGCATTTAACCCTTGTGTTAAAACAAAAGTAGATATTGCTGCAATTAAAGTTTTAGATAATAGTTTCATTGTTTTCCTTAGTTTACTTGTTGAAGTTCTTGAAGTCTTTGTTTTACTACATCTGCGTGTAGAACTTCAATTTTTTCACCTTTTACAGTTTTTTTCTTTCTAACATTTACTTTTTCCCATTTTTCAGCAATCTTACCTTCAGGGTTAATAATAAAAGTAGTTCTTACAACTCCCATATTTTCTTTTCCCATGAATTTTTTAAGTTGCCATACTCCATAGTCTTCACACATTTTTTTATCAGTATCAGCTAATAAAGTAATAGATAGATTATATTTTTCAATAAATTTTCTGTGTTTTGCAGTATCATCAGGACTAACTCCTAAGATAATTGCATCTAAGTCATCAAATTCGGCTTCTGCTTCTGTAAAGTCGCAAGCTTCATTTGTACAACCTGGAGTTAAGTCTCTTGGGTAAAAGTATAATACAATCCATTTACCTTTTAAGTCTCTAGAACAAATTTCAATATCATCTTGATTTGGTGCACAAAACTCTGGTGCTACTTGTCCAACTTCTACCATAATAATCTCCTTTTAATTAGTTCCCTAATTTATAAATATTTTTTATTTCTATTTTTTTATTGCAATAAATGTAGCAAAGTTTACCCATTTAAATAGTATTTCACAATGGTCAAATCCTGCGTCAAGTATCATCTTTTTGTTTTCTTCATCAGTATAAGGTATAAGTACATTTTCCAAAGCTTCTCTTTTCTGAGAAATCTCATATTCACTATAGCCTTGAGTCTTCTTAAATTCATAATACTCATCAATGTATTGTTTACCTAAAACTTTATCAGATGAAATTACTTTTTCACAAAAAATAAAAACACCACCTGGTTTAAGGCCTTCATAAATTTTTTTTACAAGTTTTTCTCTTTGAAGAGGTCTTATAAATTGAAGTGTATAGTTAGAGATAATTAGCTTTGCATTAGGATAATCAATAGTGTGTAAGTCTTCATTTAAAAGTTTAATATCTACTCCAAAAGCTTTACACTTATTAGCTGCTCTTGCAAGCATTGCAGGAGAGTTATCTATACCTATTAAGTTTAACTTTTTAGAAGTATGCTTTGATAGTTCTATTAGCGTCGAAGCTGTAGAACATCCTAAGTCATATACAGTATCATCGTCTTCTAAATAGTTTAGAGCAAAATTTATTGTTAATCGTTGCATCTCTTTATAAAAAGGAACAGAACGATTTAACATATCGTCAAATACTGATGCTACTTCTTCGTCAAACTCAAATTGTTTTGTTATTGATTTTTCAAATACCTTATCTGTCATAGGGATATTTTAGCTAAATGAAGTTTAATTATAATTTATCAATTGATTCAATTACTTTAAAATTTCTCTAGCATTGTTAATATCTTTGTGAATTTGTTCTTTTAACTCTTCAAAAGAATCAAATTTTTTATTATCTCTTATTTTATCAATAAATTCAATTTGAACTGTTCTATAATTGTTTTTAATAGTTTTATCTAAGATGTGTGTTTCAACTGCAAAGCTACCATCAGTAGTTACTCTATGTCCTAAAAATGTTATTGAGTTATGACTTTCTTCAGCAATAATAGTATGTGTAGCATATACACCTTCATTTGGTAATAAAAAGTCATCAACTTTTAGGTTTATAGTAGGTACAAAACTCTTACTTCCTAAGCCTTGACCTTTTATTTGGTCTCCAAATATTTTATAGTTTTTAGCTAAAAGTTTGTTTGCAAACTTGATATTCCCATCTTTAAGATATTCTCTTATAACTCTTGAATGAACAGGAACATCTTCAATTTTGATTTCATCAATTACTATAACTTCTCCATCAAAAAGTTCTTTTAATTGAGGTATACAATTTTGTCTATTTTTGCCAAAACAAAAATCAAAGCCTACAACTATTTTTTCTAAATTTGGAAACTCTTCTTTTATAAGGTTTAAAAACTCAACGCCAGTTAGATGTTTTATGTTTTCAAGTTCATAATAGTAAATAGGGTAAACAGAATACTCTTGTCTATAACTTTTAGGAGTTAAGTTTGCAAAACCAGATTCAATAGAAACAATTCCTCCATTTTTGCCAAGTTTATTAAATAGCTTTTGGTGAGCATAATGCATACCATCAAAACCACCTAAAGCAATTGCAGTTATGCTTTTTTTATTTGTCAAAATAGAAGAGCTCTTCTTCATTTCCATCTTTTCCTTCAAGTTTACTTTTTGCACAAGCTTTTAGATTCCATCCTAGTAATTTACATGTATCCAAAAATTTATCCCTTGATTTAGTGATAGCTTTGATGTCTTTTACAACACCTTTTTTATCTCTTTTTATATTTGTTCCAACTTCAAATTGCGGCTTAAATAAAATTATAATTTCATTTTTAGCATGTGAATTTATATCTTCAATAATATTTAAAATAGAGATAAAAGAAACATCACAAGTTACAAGGTCAAACTTTTTTTCACTTTTAAAAGTTCTAATATCTTGATTTTCATAAAAGACAATTCTTTTATCATCTTTTATTCTTTCATGTAGTTGGTTTGAACCTACATCAACACAAACAACATTTTTAACATTTTTTTCTAAAAGTATTTGAGTAAAACCACCTGTACTACTTCCAATATCTAAAGCCTCTTTATTTTCAAGGTTTATATTAAACTCTTCAATAAAGTATTTTAGTTTATAAGCAGCACGGCTTACATAAAACTCATCTTCTAAAAGTTCTATATTATTATCTTCGTAAATTTTAAAAGATGGTTTTGTAACTATTTTTCCATCTACTTTTACTTTTTTGGCTTTTATAAGTTCGTTTGCTTTATTTCTACTTTGAATATCAAAATGTTTTGTAAGATATAAATCTAGTCGCATCTCTTTCATTGAGCAATTATAATAAAAAAATACTTCTTCTTTGATTATTTATAGTTATTTTAGTCACTTTGAGTAAAATACAAAAATGTATTTTGTAAAAGAAGAAAGCTCTCATACTTATGAAGAGAAAAAATCAAAGTTTATAGCTTATTTAGTACCTTTTAATCAATTCGATTCGCTTATGAAAAGATTAAAAGAAGAACATCCAAAAGCAAGACACTTTGTTTATGCTTATAGACACTTAAATGAGTTTAACCAAATAGTGGAAAATAGTAGTGATGATGGAGAACCAAGAGGTACAAGTGGAAAGCCTGCACTAAATGTATTAGCTGGAAATGAGCTTATAAACTGTGCTGTTATTATAATAAGATATTTTGGTGGAGTCAAGCTTGGAACTGGTGGATTAGTTAGGGCTTACAGTGATGCTGTAAATTTAGTGATTAGTGAAAGTAAACTGATAAAATATGAAGATAAAGAAAAATATTTTTTAACTTTAGATTATTCAAGGCTTTCTAAAATAGAATATCTTTTAAATGAGTTAGAAATAGAAGTTACAAATAAAGAGTTTGTAACTGATGTAACGTTAACTCTTCTTTTAACTAAAGAACAAAAAGAGAAATTGCAAGAACAACTTCCCATAGACTTACTACTTAATAATTAAAAAAGTTATAAATAAAGTTTTATTATAATAATTCAAAATATTATTTTGGAGTTTTTATGAGATATCTATTTTTAACTTTACTACTTATATCTTTTTCTTTTTCAAAAGATAAAATTGATGTAAATTTCAATAACTTAGAACTTTTGCAACTTATTAAAATTACTTCTAAAACCCTTGGGAAAAAAATATTAGTTTCACAAAACATAGATGCAAAAGTAAATTTTGTCTCAAATGAACCAATATCAAAAGATGAACTTTTAAATATTTTAGAACTTTCTTTACAAGAAAATGGTTATATTCTTCAAGAAGATAAAAATATTTTAAAAGT
Organism: Arcobacter sp. CECT 8983; assembly: GCF_004118855.1. Lineage (NCBI taxonomy): Bacteria > Pseudomonadati > Campylobacterota > Epsilonproteobacteria > Campylobacterales > Arcobacteraceae > Arcobacter > Arcobacter sp. CECT 8983. The sequence goes on from NZ_PDKF01000004.1 coordinate 423,801, forward strand.
TGTAAAGACAAAAAAAGCAAAAAAATTTAAAATAAAAAAAGAAAAAATCTATAAAAGAAAAGTAGAAGTTGTCAAATTAATAAATTTAGATGCAAAGCATGTCCAAAAGATATTAAATAAGATAATTGAGAAAAGAGAAACAAAAGATTCTTATAAGACAGTTGTTATTTATGAAGAGAGTTCAAACTCTCTTGTTCTTGATGGTTTAGAAAAACAAATTAATTCACTGCTGAAAATTATAAAAACCCTTGATAAAAGAAAGAAACAAATATATGTAAAAGCAAAAATCGTTGAACTTGATGATTATTTATTAAGTGATATTGGTTTTAAATTTGGGATATTAGGAGCTAAATCATATAGTTCAGGTCTTTATACTTTTAGTTCAAATTTAAATAATGGTGCAGCAATTAATTTTGATACAAGATCAATTGGATTAGAAATCCCAAACCTTACTTCCTCTCTTGCTTTAGGAGCTTCTTTAAATTTATTGAACAAAACTTACGCTTTAGATATTGTTTCTGAACCAACATTACTTTGTTTAAATAATATTGCAAGTTCAATTTATGTGGGAGAAACTATTTCCATACAAACAGGAAGTACAACTACAGATGGAGGGACAACTAAAAATATTTTTGAAAGAGAAGATGTGGGATTAACATTGAAAGTTAAACCAAGAGTTGATTCAAATAAAGTTTTATTAGATATTGAAGCTATTTTGGAAGGAATAAAAAATAATAACACAAATAATAACCCAGATACTTCAAAAAAAAGAATTAAAACTACAGCCTTTGTAAACAATGGTGAGAGTATTGTTTTAGGAGGACTTATTGAGAAAAAAAAAGAAAAAACTGTTGAAAAAATTCCTTATGCTAGTGATATTCCTTTATTAGGTGAACTCTTTAAAAATAGAAATAAGAATAATAGTACAAAAAACTTGATAATAATCATTACTCCATATATAGTTCCAAAGAATAAAGATTTAACTTATGTAACAAATGAATTAGCAAAAATAAAAATCTTAGAAGATAAACTTTTAGAAAAATTATTATTAAATTTAAAAAAGAAAAAAGAAAAAATACCTGTAAATAAAAATAAAAATTTATTGCATGAAGAGAGATTGAAAAACTATTTTGCTTCATAAAGCTAAACCAAATGTTAAGTTTTATTTGTTAATCTAATAAAAAATAACATCATTTATGACAAAAGGTTTAAAAGATGAAAGTCTCCAATATTGGTATTTTTAAAGGAATGAATAGAAAAATGTCAATTATTTCTATTTTCTTAATTCTTATTTCTGTATTTTTCACGGGATATTTTCCAAAAAAAAGTGAAAGTTTTTTACAAAATATTAGAGAATTATTAAATCCTTTTTTAGAGTGGTATTATGTTTTATTAGTAGCATTTTTACTTTTTTTAATGATATGGCTTGGAATGGGAAGGTATAGAAATGTAAGGCTTGGTTCTGATGCCGAACAACCTGAATTTACCTTTTTCTCTTGGGTATCTATGTTATTTGCTGCTGGTACAGGTGTTGGTATTTTATTTTGGTCTGTGGCTCAGCCTATAATGCAGTTTCAAAATAATCCATTTACCAATTCTAATATGAATCCTGAAGCAGCAATCGTTGGATTGTCTCTTAGTTACTTTCATTGGGGATTAAATGGTTGGGCAATTTTTTCTTTTATTGCAATTACTATGGCATATTTTGCTTATAGGCACAACTATCCTTTAACTATTCGTTCTGCTTTATATCCTATTTTAGGGAAAAAAGTTGATGGACCATTAGGTGATATTGTAGATATACTTGCTGTATTTGGTACGATATTTGGTATCGCTACAACACTTGGTCTTGGAGTTCAACAAATGAATGCAGGACTTAGTCATGTTCTTGGGATTAAAAGTTCTTTATCTTTTCAATTAATTGTCATGGTAGTTATTATGGTTATTGCTACTATTTCAGTTGTATCAGGAGTAAGTAAAGGCGTAAAACTTTTATCTGTAGGAAACTTTTGGCTTAGTATTTTTGTTTTAGCCTTTTTACTTGTATATGGTCCAACGCAATATCTAATTGGAATAACAATTGAAGCTACTGGAACATATGTGCAAGATATTATTAAATTAACTTTTCATACAAATGTTACAAGAGATAGTGATTGGCAAACTGTTTGGACAGTATTCTTTTGGGGCTGGTGGATTGCTTGGTCACCTTTTGTAGGAATGTTTATTGCAAGGATATCAAGAGGTAGAACTTTTGGTGAGTTTGTTGCAGGCGTTTTATTAACGCCAACTCTTATTACAATAATATGGATTGGTCTTTTTGGTGGAACAGCTTTATATGAACAACTTTTTATGGGAAAAGATGTAATAAGTGCAGTAAATACTGATGTATCAGCTGCATTATTTATCATGCTTAAAAACATGGATATAGGTTTTATGTCAGAGATTATGTCTATACTTATGATTGTACTTATAGCTACATATTTAATTACCTCTGCAAATGCAGGAACATTAGTTATTACTACAATTTTAGCTTCGGGTTCTATTTCTCCTCCTTCTGGTCATAGAGCTTTATGGGGAGTGATAATGACTTTACTTACAGGAGTTTTAATTGTTGCTGGGGGTCTAAAAACTCTTCAAGCTGCTGTTATTACAGCTGCACTTCCTTTTTCTGTTATTATAATTACAATGGTAGCTGGATTATTAAAAAGTCTAAGTTTAGAAAATACTCCTGCAAGATCAGGTAATCAAGAAATTACAGCTAGAGAACCTTGGATTTTAGATGATGAAGTAGGGGAGGAGGGAGTATTAATTGACGAACTAAATCCTGAAGTAAAAAGGTTGGAAGAACCTGAATATAAGTAGAAGATTATCCTTCTACTTTTTTCATAAGTTTATATGTAATATTTAAATCTTTTGCTGTTTTTTGTTTGTTTGCAGATTTAATAACTTTTGCACAATCTGTACAAAGAATAACAATATTTTCTAGATTGAAACCTCCGCCATCTTTCATCTGTTTTGCCAGAAGAACTTGAGCATCAACAAGTTTTATTTTTGTTCCACATCTGTTACAAAGCCCTTTATCTCTATTCCAAGCAGCTTCTTTTCTTTTTGCCCAATCAATTGGTCTTTTATTATCTTTTATAAGTCTAGAGTTTGCTTCGTATCCTGCCCAAAGACTCTCTTTAGGGACTGATTTTTGAGTAATAAGATCATATTCATACTCTAAATATTGGTTTATAAAGTCTTCAACTATTAAAGTCTCTTTTACTCTAATATCTTTTTCATCTCTATATTTTTTTTCAATACTAAAATCAAAAGGAATTTTAGGATGATTGGAAACTAAATAAATTTCACAATCCTTCATAAAACCTTTTGTACTTCCTTTTTTATAAAGTCTTCTATATATTTGTTTTCTATAAATGTATAAAGGAATTATAGATGCAATAATTAAAAAGCCTATAAGTACATATTTTAAGTCTAAAATCATTTTTTATCCTTTATATTATCTCAGGATCAATTTCGTGTTTAAATAACTCTTTTTTGATTTTCTCATGCTCATTAAAACTTAAATTAAAAAGTTCACTTTTATGTAATACTGGAATAATTACTTCTCTTCCTACTGCTTTACTAAGACTTAGTCTATTTGCATCAAATAACTTAAACACTTCAACACTATCAACTATAAGTAAGTCTGCTCCTGCATCAAAAGCTTCAAGCATAATAGTTGCAGCAAGTTTTATAATAAAATTCTGGTTAAGATGGAATGTTTCAAGGTTTAAATCAATATTTTCATTTTCAAGTTTTATTTGTTTTGCATTTAGCCTATTTAAAAAGTTTTCTACTTCACTATCTTTATTTTTTCCATAGTAGTATGTAAGATTAAAACCATTGAAGTCATGCTTAATTAAAGAACTTAAATCATAATCATGAAATTTTACATTTGAAGACTTATCTATACAAAAGTTTTGTTCTTCAATACTTTTTATAAGTCCTAATTCATTTTTTATTTGATTTATTTTCTCTTCAATTGTTTTATCAAAATCAAGAAGTCTATTCTCTAAACTTGTATGATACTCTACAGAATACTCTTGTTTTTGTAATAATTTAAGAATTTTATCTTTAAAACTTGGTGTTCTTTCAATAAGCTTGTGAGCAAGTAAAATAATTGCATCACCAATATATTCATATTGAAAATTTAACGTGTTTGAAGCATAAAAATATAGTTTGTTTTCTAGGTATTCACTTTTATCTTCTGTTGTGGTAAACTCATTTAGTATTTCAAGTTTCTCTTCAAAATCACATTGATCAATTATAAAATCTTTGTTAGCTCGTCTAATTGATAAAGGTTCGATAATCAAATCTTTTCCAAAATTATCAACTAATTTTTTTATACTAACTTCTAGTGTTGTATATTTTTTATTTACTACAACACCAAAATCTTTATTATCTATAAAATCAAAAGGTTCATCAATATTTATTTCATTAAAAATATCAAGTAAAGTCTCTTGTTTTTTTATTTTTATAAAATGTTTTTTGTAATAGGGTAAATAATCAGATTTTGCATCAAATCTAAATATTGATAATTCTAGTATCATTATAAAACCTTGTTATTACTCTTTATGCCTACTTACTGTAGCACCAATTTTGCTAAGTTTACCTTCTAAATCTTCATAACCTCTATCAAGATGATAAATTCTATGGATTGAAGTTTCTCCTTTTGCTACTAATGCACATAGTACTAATGCCGATGAAGCTCTTAAATCTGTTGCCATAACATCTGTACCATTTAATTGTCCTGTTTGTCCATTGATTGTTGCAATATTTCCATTTAGATGAATATCTGCACCAAGTCTTAATAGTTCACTAACATGCATAAATCTATTTTCAAATAGTCTTTCATCAATTGTGCTTGTTCCATTTGCTTGAGTTGCAAGTGCCATAAATTGTGCTTGCATATCAGTAGGGAAACCTGGATATTCAGTTGTAACAATATTTACAGGTTTGATTTCATCTGTTGGCATAATTGTTACTGAATTTTCATCTTGTAAAACTTCAAAGTTCATCTCTTCAAGTTTTGAAATAATAGCTTCAAGGTGTAAAGGAATCACTTTATTTATTTTAAGTTTGCAGTTAGAAATAGCAGCAGCACACATATAAGTTCCTGCTTCAATTCTATCTGGAATTACATCAAAGTCTTTAAACTCTAGTAACTGTTTATTTGTACCATGAATTAAAAGTTTTGAAGTTCCAATTCCTTCAATTTTAACACCAGCATTTGCAATAACTTCACAAAGTTGAACAACTTCTGGTTCTTTTGCTGCGTTGATAATTGTTGTAATACCATCTGCTAAAGCTGCTGCCATAACTGTATTTTCAGTTCCACCAACAGTAACTTTATCAAATACTATTTTAGCTCCTTTAAGTCCATTTGGAGCAGTTGCTTCTATATATCCATGTTTGATTTCAATATTTGCACCCATAGCCTCTAAGGCTTTTAAGTGTAAATCAACAGGTCTTTGACCAATGGCACAACCACCAGGAAGTGATACTTCACAATGACCAAATCTAGCTAAGATAGGACCAAGTACTAAGATTGAAGCTCTCATTGTTTTAACGATATCATAAGTCGCAGTTGTATTATGTAGTTTTGAAGTATCAATTTTGATGCATTCAGCTGTTTTTGAAAAACTTCCACCAAGTTTATCAATAAGTTTTAAAAGTGTATTAATATCAACAACATCTGGCATATTACAAATATTTACTTCATTTTTTGCTAAGATTGTTGATGCGATTAAAGGTAAAGCTGCATTTTTTGCCCCTGAGATAGATACTTCACCTTGAAGAGGATTTTGACCGATAATTTTTAAATATTCCATTTGTTTCCTAATAAAGTCTTCTTTATTTATGTAAATGTTGATATTTTATCTAAAAGTTAATAAAATTCGCTTTTTAATAGAGGATACTAAATGACAAATAATGTCTCTTTGGGAATTAAGTATATGCTTTTCGCTTCTTTTATGTTTGCTTGCATGGGTGCATTTGCAAAAGAATTAAGTGATTCAATGACTTCAATTGAAGTTGTATTTTTTAGAAATGTATTTGGAGTGATTTTAATATTTATTTCTATTTATAAAAAACCATTAGTACAAGAAGGTGGTAAACCTTGGCTTTTGATTTTTAGAGGTGCTATTGGTTTTTCTGCTTTATTGTTTTTCTTTTATAATATTGCAAATATTCCCCTTGGTGAAGCTATGACTTTCTCTAAAACTTCAACAATATTTACAGCTATTTTTGCTTTTATATTTGTGAAAGAAAGACTTGGTTTTAGAGGATGGCTTGGTGTATTTATAGGTTTTATTGGAATTTTATTTATTACAGGTTTTGATGGAAGTGTTTTAGATAAAACAGATTGGTTAGGAATCTTATCAGGAGTTGGTGCTGCTTTAGCATACACTTCAATTCGAGAATTAAGAAAGTATTATGATAGTAGAACTATTGTTTTATCTTTTATGTTAATTGGAACAATTGGACCAGTACTTTTAATGCTAGTTTCAGAAGTTTATGTAAATGAAAAGTATGATTATATTTTTGGAAAGTTTGTTATGCCACAAACAAGTGATTGGATTTATATAATTTCTTTAGGAATTGTATCAACTTTGGCACAAATTTATATGACAAAAGCTTATTCAGTTGCAAAAGCTGGAATAATTGGTACAATATCTTATGCAAATATCGCCTTTAGTATTTTAATAGGACTATTGTTAGGTGATACTTTCCCTAGTATTTGGATAATATTAGGTATAATTTTAATTGTATTCAGTGGAGTTTTAGTCTCTTCAAAAAAGGATTAATATGGATATACTAAATGAATTTTTTCTATATATTGAAATCATAATTCTAGTTATTTTAGTTATTATTTTAGCTTGGTATGTACATGACAAATATGTACAAAGAGATCATCAGTTATTGGTTAATTATCCAATTATTGGTAGATTACGATATGTTTTAGAAGAAGCCAGAGAGCCTTTTAGACAATATTTTGGTGATGAAAAATTTTATGAATCAAAAGACAAACTAGATTGGGTTTACAAAGCTTCAAGGGATTTACCTAATTATGCTTCTTTTTCACCTGCTCAACCCTTACCAAAACCAAAGTTTATGTTAAGACATGCAACTATTGTTTTAAATGAAGATGAAGTTGATAATGAATTTTCTGTAACATTTGGTAATAAAAGAAAAAAACCATATACTGCAAAAACAATTATTGCAAGATCTGCAATGAGTGATGGTTCTATTTCTCCTGAAGGTACAAGAGCCTTTGTAAGAGGGTCTTTTATGGGAGATTTTCCTATAAACTCAGGAGAAGGTGGACTTACATCAAACTTTTTTGTAACACATCAAAATTATGATGAAAAGTATATGGAAATAGTAAATGGTACAGTTTTTCAAAAAAGAGTAAAAAATGTAGTTTTAAAACTTTTTAATGGTGCCTTAGCTGCTGATGCATATAGAAAATTAGTTTTTAAAGACAATAAAGAAGCAGAAACATATGTTTTTGATGCTAGAACACAAGTATTCCATAGACCTAATTGGGAAGCTCCTTTAGAGTTTTTCCCTGAAGATGTTCCAGAAGATATGCCTGATATTATTTTACAAGTAAGTTCTGGACTCTATTCTGTAAGAACAAAAGATGGTAAGTTTGACCCAGAGAGATATCAAAAAGTTATGAGATTTTGTAGAATGACTGAAATAAAAATAGCTCAAGGTGCAAAACAAACTGGTGGAAAACTTATTGCAGAAAAGGTTAGTCCTGCAATTGCTTATTATAGAAATGTTGAAGCTCATAAAGATTTATTTTCTCCAAATAGATTTCCTTATGCAAATAGTGTTGAAGAACTTTATGATTTTATAGGTCAAATGCAAGAATTATCAGATAAACCAGTTGGTATAAAAATTGTTATCTCTGATTATGAAAATATTGTTCCATATGCAAAAGAGCTAAAGAAAAGAATAGAAGAGGGTAATAGTGCTTATCCTGATTATATCTCTATTGATGGGGGAAGTGGAGGAAGTGCTACTGCTCCAATTGAAATGATGGAAAGAATAGGTCTTAATATTAGAGACTCTATTTATTTAGTAAATAAAGTATTAGAAGATTATGGTGTAAGAAAACATGTAAAGTTAGTAGCAAGTGGAAAACTTTTAACTCCTGATGATATCATTGTAATTATGGCACTTGGTGCTGATTTTGTTCAAATTGCTAGAGGGTTTATGATGAGTGCAGGATGTATCCGTGCTAGATACTGTTCTGGGACGACAGGACATGACTGTCCAGTAGGTCTTGCAACTCAAAATAAAGAAAAAAGAAAAAAATATTTTGTACATAAACAAGCTAAAAAAGTAAGAGACTATCATAAAAATTTATTAAAAAGTGTTAGAGGTTTACTTGCAGTTATGGGCTTAAAAAATATTAATGAATTAAATAAACACAAAATTATGTTCCTAGATAGAAACTCTAAAGTACACGATAATATTGATGACGTATTTGGTAGAATATTAGACATTGGAAAAGACACGGAGGATGAATATCATGAATCTAGATAAGGTTGTTTCAGGCTTTTTTATTATTTTAGCAATGACTTTAAACTTTGGTTTCTTTTATGGAGATATGGATTCACTTGTATCTCATAGTAAATATGAGCTTATGGCAGCAATTATTGTAAATTTAATTGCTACAACATTAAAACTTGGTGATAAAACTCAAATGGGTTCTGTTCTTTTAGCAACATCATTAGTTGCAGATATTCAACTTATAGTAGCAGCAACAGTTTGGGCAGTTGCTTCATATGCATATGCTATTAATCAAGAAATCACAAGTGTAATTATTTCACTTTCTGGTGGAGCATTATTAGCAAACTTTGTTTCTGTAGCACTTTATATTGGCGATACATTAAAGTCAAAGCGTTAGTTTCTATAAAATAAAAGTAAAGAGTAGTTTTGGAAAATAGTTCACTATTTATAGTCTTACAAAGGATGAGAAAACCTTTTTTGGTTTTAATTATTACTTATACAATAGCTATTGTAGGTTTTCTTATAATTGAAGGGGTTGACAATAATGGCAACCCTTATCAAATGACTATATTTGATGCTTTTTATTTTGTAACTTACACAGCTACAACTATTGGTTTTGGTGAAACTCCTTATGAGTTTACATATGCCCAAAGAATTTGGGCAACTGCTTCTATTTATATAACTGTTTTAGGATGGTTTTATGCAATTGGTACTTTAGTGTCTTTACTTCAAGATAAACTATTTATTAGAGGAATAAAAAGAACAAGATTTAAAAGACAAGTAAAAGGAATAAAAGAGAAATTCATTATTATCTTAGGCTATAATCAAATTACACATGAAGTTGTAAATAGAGCAATAGAACAAGGTCTAAGAGCTGTTATTGTTGAAAAAGATGAAATAAAAGCAAATGAAGCTATTTTAGAAAACTTTACTCCTACTGTTCCTGTTTTAGTTGCAGATGCACATTCTGCTTCGGCAATTGAACATGCAGGCATAAAAAGTAAATATTGTAGAGGTTTGGTATCTTTATTTGAAGATGATTCTTTAAATTTAAGAATTGCTCTTACTTCTAAACTTTTAAACCCTCATGTAAAATTAGTAGTAAAATCTACTACAAATAATCACTCTGATAATCTAAAAGATTTAGATGTAGAAATTGTTGCAAATCCTTTTTCAATAATCTCAAGTGAAATATCAATGGCCCTAGCTGCACCAAACCTTTTAAAACTTGAAAAATGGATATATCGAATGGAAGATTTAAATGCAAGTCTTCCTCTTTTTCCAAAGGGAAAATATATTATATGTGGATATGGAAGAATGGGGCAACATATCTATGAAAGATTAAGACATTATAATATAGAAGCTCAATTTGTAGAGATAGATAAAAGAAAAGGCACAAACTTTGCAAATGATGAATATATGCATCTTACTTATGGAAATGCAGATGATAAAGATTTATTACTAGAAGTAGGCATAGAAGAAGCTGTTGCAATTATCTCTGCAACAAATGATGATACAACAAATCTTTCAGTTCTTGCAACTGCAAAAAAACTAAATCCAAAAATTATGACAATTGCAAGAGAAAATGAAATGGAAGATTTCTCTATTTTCAAAAGTGCAAAAATTGACCATATCTTTATGCCTTCAAGAATTTTAATTAATAAAACAACAAATGCTTTAATAAATCCACTTTCAGATAAGTTTATTAGACTTATGTGTAAAAAAGATGATAAGTGGGCATCAACTTTAGTAAAAGATCTAAGTTCAAAAATTAATGAATTTCCTTTATTAAAAGAGATAACAATAGATAAGAAAAATACACTTATGATTTATGAGGCAATAGAAAAGAAAGAAGAAATAACTTTAAAAATATTTACAAGGTCTTTATACAATAGAGATAAAGAAAATAATATAATACCGCTGTTACTTCAACGAGGGAATGAATTTACATTATTACCATCTCTTGATGAAAAAATAGAAAAACATGATTCTATATTATTTGCTTGTGATGAAAATGCCCAAAGTGATATAGAATATATTAGTCAAAATATATATGAATTTCATTATGCCTTAACAGGAAAAGAAAAAAACACGATTTTTAAAAAGGATTAACATGACAATATTAACTGGACCATGTGTTTTAGAAGATAGAGATACAGTATTTAAAATTGCAGAAAAACTAAAACCATTAAGTGAAGATAAAAGAGTAGATTTTTATTTTAAAGCCTCTTTTGACAAAGCTAATAGAACAAGCCTTAGTTCATATAGAGGACCAGGCTTAGAAGAAGGCTTAAAATTATTTCAAGAGATAAAAGAACAGTTTGGATACAAACTTATAAGTGATATACATGAATCATATCAAGCAAAACCAGCAGGTGAAGTTTTAGATATTTTACAAATTCCTGCATTTTTATGTAGACAAACAGATTTACTTGTAGAAGCAGCAAAAACTAATTGTAAAATAAATATTAAAAAAGGTCAATTTTTAGCAGCAGATGCAATGAAACATCCAGTTGAAAAAGTACTTCAAACAAGAGGTGTTAATGAGGTATCTTATATAAACTCTTCTGAAAATGGTGTTTGGCTTTGTGAAAGAGGTAATAGCTTTGGATATGGTGCTTTAGTTGTAGATATGAGAAATTTAATTCTTATGCGAGAGTATGCTCCTGTTATTTTTGATGCAACACACTCTGTACAAATACCAAGTACTGGTGGAACAACAGGTGGTAATTCTGAATTTGTTCCATATATGGCAAGAGCAGCAGCAAGTGTTGGTGTTGATGGTTTCTTTTTTGAAACTCATACAGACCCAAAATCTGCTAAAAGTGATGGTCCAAATATGCTACAAGTAGATAAATTATATAAAACAATTGATGAGATATTTGCTATTAAAGAAGCGCTTCAAAGCCTTTAATATTTTTTTAGATATAATGGCTAAATATTAGAAAAATTTGGAGAAATTTTATGAAGATTATTGAAGGAAAAATGAGATTAAATGGTAACGAAAAAGTTGCTATTATCAATGGAAGATTTAATCATATTATTACAGATAGATTAGTTGAAGGTGCAAAGGATGCATTCGTAAGACACGGTGGAAACGAAGACAATTTAGATTTAATTCTAGTACCTGGTGCTTTTGAAATTCCATTTGCTTTAGAAAAAGCTCTTGAATCTGGAAAATATGATGCAGTTTGTTGTGTTGGTGCAATAATTAGAGGAGCAACTCCACACTTTGATTATATCTCAGCAGAAGCAACTAAAGGTATCGCAACAGTTGCTTTAAAATATGGTAAAGCTGTATCAAATGGTGTTTTAACAACTGATACAATTGAGCAAGCTATTGAAAGAGCTGGTTCAAAAGTTGGAAATAAAGGTGCAGAAGCTATGACTACAATCATTGAGATGTTAGACCTTTATTCAGAGATGGGGAAATAATTTGGCAACTAGAACACAAGCAAGAGAATCAGTAATAGGTTTACTTTATGCATATGACCTTGGAAATGAAGGTATTGTAACTTTTATTGATGAGATTTTAGAAGATAAAAAAATCAGAAATAAACAAAAAGATTTTGCATTAGATTTATTTAATGGAGTAGTTGACAATATTGAAGATATTAGTGAAGAGATTGTTTCACATTTAAAACAAGGTGGAATCAAAGATATTGGAAGTGTTGAAAAATCTATTTTAAGACTTGCTATTTATGAGATTAAATTTAAAGGTTTAGATAAAGCAATTGTTATTAATGAAGCAATTGAATTGTCTAAAAAGTTAGCTTCAGATGGTGCTCCAAAGTTTATAAATGGAGTATTAGATAAAGTAAATAAGGCATCATAAATGAGAGATATGAAGTTATGTATTTCTCTTGATTTACCAAGTGCAAAAGAGAATCTTGCACTTGTTGAACAAATTAAAGATTATGATGTTTGGTTAAAAGTTGGACTAAGAAGTTTTACTAGAGATGGAAAAGCTTTTTTAGAAGAGTTAAAAGCAATTAACCCAAACTTTAAAATCTTTTTAGATTTAAAGCTTTATGATATTCCAAATACTATGGCAGATGCAGCACAAGAAATTGTTTCATTTGGACTTGTAGATATGTTTAATGTACATGCAAGTGCAGGGAAAAGAGCAATGAGTGAAGTTATGGAAAGAATTAAAGATTTTCCAAATAAACCTTTAGTTATAGCTGTAACAGCTCTTACTTCATTTGATAATGATGAGTTTAAAGCAGTATATAATGAAGATATCCAAACAAAAGCCACTAAACTAGCAATAGATACATATGAGTCAGGAGTAGATGGAGTTGTTTGTTCTGCTTTTGAAAGTTTAGATATTAAGAAAAATACTTCTGATGAGTTTATTACTTTATGTCCTGGAATTAGACCTTTTGGTGAAGCTGCAGGGGATCAAAAAAGAGTTGCTGATATTGCTTTTTCAAAAGAAAATTTAGTGGATTTTATTGTAGTTGGAAGACCAATTTATAAAGCAGAAAACCCAAAAGAAGTAGTTAATAATATTTTAAAGAACATTTAGTTTGAAATTAAGATGTTTTTAAGTACATATTCATTAAAATCTCATTCCTAATTCGTTGGACAAGTGGGTGAGTTGGCTGAAACCACTTCCCTGCTAAGGAAGCGTACTGGCAACGGTACCGAGGGTTCGAATCCCTCCTTGTCCGCCACTAATTATGGATATTATTAGTGTGGTTGGGTTCTTAGCTCAGCTGGTTAGAGCACTCGGCTCATAACCGAGTGGTCCGGAGTTCGAATCTCCGAGAACCCACCACTTTTATAATAATACGCGGGAGTAGCTCAGTTGGCTAGAGCCTCTGCCTTCCAAGCAGATTGTCGCGAGTTCGAGTCTCGTCTCCCGCTCCACTTTTTATTTGTTTTTAAGAAATTTTTGTTAAAATTTCACCATTGCGGGAGTAGCTCAGTTGGCTAGAGCCTCTGCCTTCCAAGCAGATTGTCGCGAGTTCGAGTCTCGTCTCCCGCTCCACTTATTTTTTAACTACATATTAATCAAAACTTCAATAAAATTACAAAAAAAATATAAAGACTTAATTAATGAATGAATTTGTAAAAAATAACCTAAACTCTATACTTGAAGCTTCATTCTCTTTATCAAATCAAGCAATTTATCTTTTAAACAAAGAAGGGGAAGTATTATTTGCAAATAACAATGCATTAGAGACTTTAGGCTATACAAAAGAAGAGATAACAAAGCTTTATGTATGGGACATTGATACAAATGTAAATACAAAAGAAAAGTATTTAGATGCATTAGAAATATTTTATAAAAAAGCTGCTAATGGTCAATCTAATACTTTAGAAACCTATCATAAAAGAAAAAATGGAAGAAGATTTCCTGTTGAAGTTGTTTCAACATTTACTGAAATAAATGGGCAAGAATATCTTTTTTCATATGCAAGAGATATTACAAGTAGGGTTAGACGAACAGAAGAGATAAATTTATATTTTGATTTAATAAACTCTTCAAAAGATATGATTTTTGTTGTTGACCATGAAACTGAGATAGTAGAGTTTGCAAATGAAACAGCCTGTGATGAGTTAGGTTATACATTAGCTCAGCTAAAGAAAATGAAAATATCTCAGATTAGAAAACCAATGGAAAGTGTTGATAATATTGCTATTGCTGAAGTTTTAGAAAAAATAAAACAAAAGCATAGTTTAACTACCTTTGGTGTTTATACTTCAAAATATGGAAAAGATATCCCTGTTGAGACTTCACTTCATTTAAAAGAGTACCAAGGTAAATTTTTTGTAACAGCTATTTCAAGAGATATTTCAGAGAGACTTGAAATAGACGGAAAAAGAGAAGATTTAAACTTAAAACTAAAAAATTATAATAAAACCCTAGAAAAAGAGATTAGTAAAGTAAAAAAAGATCTACTTGATTATGAAACAATTATGAAAAGACAATCAAAAATGGCAGCCATGGGTGAAATGCTAGAAAATATAGCTCACCAATGGAGACAACCTCTTTCTGCTGTATCTGTACTTGCTACGGGAATGATTTTACAAAATGATCAAGACATCCTAACTAAAGACCTTTTAGACGCAGGTTTAAATGATATAAATGAACAAGTACAATATCTGTCTAAAACTATAGATGATTTTAGAAACTTCTTTAAACCAAATAAACAAAAAAATAGGTTTCACCTAAAAACTGTAATCAAAACATCTATCAAATTATCAAAAGCAAGATATACAAAAGAACATATTGAGTTTATTACAAATATCGAAGATATGGAGCTTTTCACTTATGAAAATGAACTGCTACAAGTTTTATTGAATATCATTACAAATGCAAAAGATGAATTAATCAAAAAAGAGGGTAAAAAGTTTATTATTATAGATACTTCTTCAGATGAAAACTATTTATATATTAGAGTTAAAGACAATGCAGGTGGAATAGATAAATTTATTTTAGATAGAATATTTGAACCATACTTTACTACTAAACATAATTCTCAAGGTACTGGAATAGGTCTTTATATGTCAGAAAATATTGTTAAGCATATGAATGGAAAAATAAGTGTCACAAATGAAAATGTTGAGTATAATAGCTCTGTATATTTAGGTGCTTGTTTTGAGATAAAACTTCCTTTTGTACAAAATAGATAAGGCAAAAAAATGAATGATAGATTACATGAAATCTTAGGTGAAGTTGGAATTATCCACAAAGCACTTTTAGAAAACAATAAAATTGATGATGTAGATTATGTGTTAGAGTATATAGATAGTTTTGAAGATGATGTTAAAGACCATTATTTAAAACTATTATTACAATACTATTTCCAACAAAATAATTTAAAGAATTTAAAAGAGTTACTTCTTTTAGGTTACAAATTTGATTTAAGAATGGAAGATATTAAGTTAGCATTTTTAAATATTAAATCAAATGATGAAAATGTAATTGACTTTTTTGATGATAATGTAGTGTTTTTAAAAGACTCAAATATGGAAGAGCCTTTAAAAGCAATTTACACTTATTATAAAGAAAATAAACAGTTACAAGCAAGTTTAGAACAAACAATAGAATTATTAAAAAGAAATAGATATATTTGTGCATATGCATACAAAAATAGTGATTATGATTTCGCAAAATTCTTTTTAAATGAAGACTTATTAAAATCTTTACAAGAAGATTTACCATATTTGTTAAAGTAGGTAATAGTTATAGCAAAGTTTAAAAAAGTACATGTTGAAATAACTAATGTTTGTAATCTAAAATGTAGTTTCTGCCCTCCAAAACTTCAGCCAAATGAAACAATGAAACTTTCAAAGTTTGATGAGCTAAATAAGCAGTTAAAAGAAGTAACTAATGAATTGGCTTATCATGTAGTTGGAGACCCTTTAGTTTTAAAAAATCTAAGTGAGTACTTAGATGTAAGTTTAAAACATAAACTTAAAGTAAATATAGTAACTACAGCAAACAATATAAATAAAAGTTTTCATGAAACACTGATGCACAAAGCAATAAGGCAAATAAACTTTTCTATAAACTCTTATAATGCAAACTCACACAAAAAGTCTTTAGAAGAGTATTTAAATCCAATAATTGAGTTTACAAAGTATGCAATTGAAAAAGAACAACACTTTTTTATTAATTTTAGAATTTGGAATTTAGATGATACTAAAAGTGCAAAAGAGTTTAACTATAAAGTATTTAACTACTTAGAAAAGCATTTTGATGTAAACTTAAATTTAGATGCAATCTATAAAGAAAAACCAAAAAATATAAAACTAGCTAGAATGGTTTTTATAAATTTTGATGAGTATTTTAATTGGCCAAGCTTGGAAAATGAGTTTGTTTCTAAAGAGGGAACTTGCTATGGTTTAGATTCTCACTTCGCAATTTTAAGTTCAGGAAAAGTAGCTCCTTGTTGTTTAGATAAAGATGCAGTTGTAAATTTAGGAGATATTAATAACTCTTCAATAAAAGAAATATTAGCTTCTAAAAGAGTGCAAGATATAAAGCAAGGCTTTAAAAGTGGCAAAGTAATAGAAGAACTTTGTCAAAGATGTGAATATAGAACAAGATTTAATAAATAAAGGTTTTTAGATGTTAGAAGGACGAATGATATCATTAAGTGTTAGAGATTTTTTTACAAAACCAATGCTTAAAATAGCTTTTTTACCACTTATAATTACTATGGTAGTTTTACTAATAGCTTTTTATAGTGCTGCTGATTATGGTTTTGATTCATTACAAATTTATATAGAAACAACACAAAATGGTCAAGATATAGCAGTTGATCCAAATGCTCCATTTTATTATATATGGGCAACGGCAGTTATTGGATTTTTATTTCAATACTCAGTAACTTCATGGTTAGTAGGATTTTTATTTTATACTATTGGAACACTATTTGTTATGATGTTTTCAGTATTTACTACACTTATTATTATAGGTTTTTTAACACCATTTATTTTAGATATTCTTCAAAAAAGACACTACCCTGAGATAAAAACAAATGGATTCGGAAATATTCTAAGTCCCCTTTGGGTTTTATTTAGAAGTGGTCTAATAATGGTAATTATGTTTTTTGTATTAATGCCTTTATATTTTATTCCATTTATAAATATAATTGCTTTTAATCTACCTTTATACTATTTCTTCCATAAGCTTTTAACTTATGATATAGCCTCTACAATTCTTACTAAAGAAGAGTATGCAGTAATTCATACAAGAAAAGCAAACTCTTTTAGAGCTAGAACTATTTTCTTATATATCTTATCAATGGTACCTTTTATTACTCTGTTTACTGCAGTATTTTATATCATATATTTAGGGCATGGATATTTTCAAGAATTAAAGAAAATTAGAAATAATGAAGATAGTATTATAAATAATTTAGAAACAAAGCAGCTACAAGATTAGTTATAAAACTAATCTGTATCCTGTACCTTGTACATTTTTAAGTGCATCTGCTGGAAGTTTTTTTCTAAAGTTTTTTATAAATAATCTCATGGCATTTGGTGTCATTATATCTTCATTCCAAATAATGTTTTCCATCTCTTCATAAGTGATTATTCTATTTTTTTGAATTAAAAGTTTTAAAAACTGATTCTCTTTTTTTGTTAGTTTAAACTCTTCATCTGGTGATTGAATAATTGATTTACTTTCATCAAATAGCCAACCTTCTGAAAGATTGTAAACTCTCGCACTATCAAAACTTTTTACGAAAGCTTCTAAGGCTTCAATTAGTTTTACTTCAGTAAGTGGTTTAATAATATATTTAACAAGATGAAGTTCAGTAGCTTCAAGCATATATTCTAAATCTGTATGAGCTGAAGTTATGATTACTCTTACTTTGCTATCAACTTTTCTAATTCTTTTAATTAGTTCTATTCCAGTTTCATTAGGCATTTTTATATCTGTAATGATTAAATCAGGTTTATTTTGTTCATATAAGCTATAGCCTTCTTTTGCATTTTTAGCTACATAAGTCTCTTTAAATAAGTCCTTTAATACCTCAGTAATATTCTTTCTAATACCTTCTTCATCTTCAATATATAAAATAGTGAAGTTTTTCAAGTTTGAAATTAGTGATTTGTCCATACCAAAAACCCCTATTATTAAAAGTATGGTATCATATCGAAAATAGCATTAGGGTTTAGAATTTGCAATTAATAACAGAGAAGAATATTTCAAAAATAATAATTTATGTCTTCATAATTATCATGACAACAATGATTCTTATGATTTCATACTTTTATGTAAAAAAGACCTATGAAGATTTTGATAGGCAAATGGACAAGTATGTTCAAGACTACTATAAAAATCAAAAAATAATGTTAAAAAAAGAGATTGATACAATCATTGATGTTATAAAGTATAATGCTACAAAAAGTGATGAAGAGAATGAAGAAGAACTAAAAATGGACACTGTAAGACTTCTAAATAATATCTCTTTTGATGAAGATAAAAGTAATTATATCTTTGTATATGAGATTTTAGATATAAATGGTGGAGATGATTTTGCAAAACTACTTGTAAACCCAAATAGACCTGATTTATTAGGTGTTATGATTTCTACAAATTATAAAGATGCAAATGGTAAAAAATTCCGCCAAGAGTTTATGGAAGATATTAGAATCAAAGGGGAGTCTTATACTGAATATTCATATAAAAAAGTAAATAGTGATATTTCAAATCAAAAGCTTTCTTATTTTAAGTATTTCCCTAGATGGAGATGGGTTATTGCTGTTGGAGTTTACACAGATGATATTGAAGAAGAGATTTCAAGAAATAGAGAACAACTGCAACAAAGTATTCAAAATCAAATAGTTCAAAATATTTTATTATTTACGCTATTTTTATCGATAGCTATAGTAATTTCAATTTTAGTTTCACAAAAAATCGATGAAGTTTTAAAATCATATCAAAGAAGAGTAAAAGCAAAAACAGATGAACTAAATGAGCTTAATGAAAATCTTGAAAAAAGAGTTGAGGGTGAGATTGAAAAGAATAGAGAGCATGAACAACTTCTTGTTCAAAAATCAAAATTCATAGCCCTTGGAGAGATGATTTCAAATATTGCCCATCAATGGAGACAGCCTTTATCTGAATTATCTTCTATTTTTATGAATATCAAATTTAAATATTATATGGAAAGACTTGATGAAAAAGTAATGGATAAAAAAGTAAGAGAAGCAGAAGCTGTTTTAGAGTTTATGTCTCATACTATCGATGACTTTAGAAACTTCTTTATGCCTAAAAAGTCAAAAGAAGAGTTTTATTTAAGAGTTTCGATGGATTCTATTATGACTATTATTTCTAGTGCTTTATCAAATAACAGTATTTTAGTAGATATTGATGTCCCTGATAATATCAAATTAAACACATATGCAAATGAGTTTCAACAAGTGATTTTAAATATTATTACAAATGCAAAAGATGTTCTTATTCAAAATAAAATAGAAGAACCTTGGATAAAAATTTATGCAAAAGAGACTGAAAATAATGTTATTTTACTTATAGAAGATAACGGTGGAGGAATTAAAGTAGAACCAAAAAGTAAAGTCTTTGAACCATATTTTACTACAAAAAAAGATAGTGATGGAACAGGAATTGGTCTTTATATGTCAAAAATTATTGTTGAAAAAAATATGAATGGAAAACTTAAAGTTAGAGACACAAAACATGGTGCAAGGTTTGAGATTTATTTACCTAAATAGAAATAATTTCTTTCTTTTCAAGGCTAAAAATAGTTTTTTCTTCATCACTTGATTTTAAACTACACCTATAAGAGTTGTTTAAAGATAAATTACCAACAATTGATAATCCTAGTCCAAAACCACTTTTTTTGTTTTTTCTGTTTTTTCTATTTTTGCTTTTTGAAGTTGTAAAAAATGGTTCAAATATTTTTTGACTATACTCTTTTTCTATCTTAGTTCCATTGTTTTCAAAATAGATATTTTCCTCTTTGGTATAAATTTTTATATATCCTTTTTCAATATGTTTTATTGCATTGCACATGATATTTATACAGATTTTCTTTAAATCTATTTTATTAAATCTTATTTCCAAATCTTTATTTATTTTATTTATATATTGAATATTTTGATTTTTTGGTAAAAGAGGAAACACTTCATTTTCAATAAAGTAGTATAATAAAATTTTTTCTTTTGTTCTATATTTTTTAATTGATGAAATAAACTCTAAGATATCTACTGTTAGTTCATTTAAAAATTCAATCTCTTTTTTTATATAATCAAGGGTTTCAGGTAGCTGTTCCTTTGAAATCAAACCATCTTCTATCTCTTCAATATAGCCATTGATTATTGTTATTGGTGTTTTAATATCATGTGCCATAGAAACAAGAAGGTTAGAAAGATTATGGTTTTTTTGTCTTAAGTCTTTAATTAGTGTTTCAAGTTGGTTTGAAAGATAGTTTATGTCATCATTTATTTCATTTACTTCAGTTATAAAAAATTTGCTATTATCTTGATTAAACTCTTGGTCTTTTATTTTTGCTAATCGTTTTTGAATAAAAATAGAATTTTTAGAAAGGTAAGTGCCAGAAACTAAACTAAAAAAAGCAATTACAGGTAAAACAGCTAATACGGTAAGAGAAATTTTTATAAACATCTCACTATGAATAGGTTCCCCAATAATTACAAAAGTCATAACAGCAGTAAAAGTTGAAACAATTAAGCCTGCAATAGTAGCTAAGGTTACAATAAATGTTTTAATTTTCATCTATTTTATATCCTATTCCTCTTATTGTTTTTATAATATCTTTATCATGATGAGCTGAGATCTTTTTTCTTATATTACAAATATGGCTATCTATTCCTCTTTCATCAATTTCACCTAAGTAGTTATCATATATCAGTTGGGCTAATTCTTGTCTTGAATATACTCTATTTTTATTGTTTGTAAAAACTGATAATATAAAATATTCGCTAGGTGTAAAATCTACTATAAAGTTATTTATAGAAACTTCTTTTGCTTCATCATTTATAAATATTGCACTTGTTTTCTTTTGTTCTTTTGTCATAGTTAATTCATCTCTTCTTTTTAAAAGAGATTTTATTTTAAGAGATAACTCTTTTGCAGAGAAAGGTTTTGCAATATAATCATCAATTCCATAATCATAAGCTTTAGTTTTAAAATCTTCAGTATCTAAAGCACTTATCATTACTATTAATGTTTTTTTTGATTGATTTCTTATTGAATTACAAATTGTAAATCCATCTATTTTGGGTAACATAATATCTAAGGTAATAAGATCATACTCTTTTGTATTTATAAGCTTTAAAGCACTTTGCCCATCTAAAGCAGTATCAACATTATAGATTTCAGAATCAAGCCTATTTTTAATAATATTTATAATTGGCTCTTCATCTTCTATTATTAGTATATTTTTTTTCATTGAATACTCGATTTCATTTAAATATAGTATGTTTTACTAGATTATACAATTGTAACATTAATAAAATATAAGTTTTTATCTTGATAATTTCTTGACAATATCTTAATAAAATCTCAACAATTTTAAAATAAGATTGTTATATATAAATGCACTAAAAGGATACGCCATGAAAGAAAAAAAAGAAATAGGACTTCACGAAGCTTATTATAATGATCCAGTAAAAAGTGATTTAGACATATTTGGTAGAGAAAGTGATGAAAATAGAAGAGGCTTTTTAAAAAAATCTTCTATGTTAGCAATGGCTGCAATGGTTGGTTCGAATATTCCTTTTGCATCAAAGATGCCTTCAGGTCTTATTCCTGCTGCATTAGCTGATTCTACTGAACCTTTTAGAATAGAAGGAAAAGATGGTCTTGTCTATTTAAATGATAGACCTGTAAATGCAGAAACACCGCCGCATTTATTAAATGATAAATTCACTCCAGGAAAACATTTCTTTATTAGAAATAATGGTATTCCTCCAAAGAAAACAGAAAATCCAGATGAATGGACTTTAGAAATTGCAGGTGAAAGTTGTGAAAAACCTATGACTTTTACTTTAAAAGAGTTAAAAGAAAAGTTTAAACACTATACTTATGCTGTACAGTTAGAGTGTGGTGGAAATGGTAGAAAAGAGTATAACCCACCAGCAAAAGGAAATCAATGGACTACAGGTGCTGTAGGATGTGGAAGATGGACTGGTGTTAGATTAAGAGATGTTCTTGAGTATTGTGGTATCAAAAAAGATGCCGTTTATATTGGATATTATGGGAGAGATACTCACTTAAGTGGTGACCCAAGTAAAGACTCTATTTCTAGAGGTGTTCCAATGAGTAAAGCCTTAGAAGATCAATCTTTAATCGCATGGGCTTATGAAGGAGAAGATATTCCTTTATATAATGGATATCCATTAAGATTAGTTTTTGGTGGATGGCCTGCATCAACATCAGGAAAATGGGTTAAAAAAGTAGTTATTCGAGATAGAGTGCATGATGGTAAAAAAATGCAAGGTCAATCTTATAGAGTACCTAAAAATCCAGTTGCACCAGGAAGTGAAGTACCTGATGAAAATATGGAAATCATAGAATCAATGCCAGTAAAATCATTGATAACATTCCCTAAATCAGGTGTAAGACATGAAATAGGTAAAAAGTTTAAATTCAATGGAAAAGCTTGGGCAGGTGATTTAGAAGTAGAGCAAATGGAAGTATCTATCGACTTTGGTGCCACATGGCAAAAAGTTAAAAAATTAGATAAACCAGTAAATAGACTTGCTTGGCAAACATGGGAAGCATCTGTAAGATTCCCTAAAATAGGATATTATGAAGTATGGGCAAGAGCTATGGACTCAAATGGTGTTAAACAACCAATGATTTTACCTGGATGGAATCCAAGAGGTTATTTAAATAATGCTTGCCATAGAATAGCTGTATTAGTAGTGTAAGGAGTTTTATTATGAAACTAAAAAAAACTTTTGTAACCTTTGGGTTACTTGCACTTCTTTCATCTTTTTCTTTTGCAGCTGAAAAGCAATATGACAAAGATACGGGTCTTATTATTGATTCTGGGATGGAAGTAGTAAAAACAAACTGTACAGTGTGTCATAGTGCTAAGTTTATTACTTTACAAAGAGGTAACAGACAAACTTGGCTTGATATGATTAGATGGATGCAAGATACACAAGGTTTATGGGAATTTGATCCAAAAACTGAAAAGATTATATTAGATTATCTGGAGAAAAACTATGCTCCAAGTGAATCTTCTAGAAGACCAAATTTAAGTAAAGACTTATTACCATAAAACAATTATTAGGGAAGTTTTTCCCTAATAGCAATTTAATACAATAAAATTTTTCAAAAATAGTATATACTTTCATATGGAAAAAAATCAAGATACTGCTTTTCAAACTAAAATTTGGAAACCAAAATTTAGTGATGACATTACTTTTCATAAAGCTTATTTTTTAAACTATGGTTTTGATAAGCATGTTCATGAAGACTATACTATTGGCTTAATACAAAATGGACATATGGATGCTTTTGTAGATGGTGAAAAAAAGAGTTTAGATAGTTCTACAATTGTTAGTGTAAATCCTGATGAAACCCATGCTTGCCAAACTTTTTACCATAAAGACTATACTCTTTATTCAATCTATTTAAAACCAAACTTATTTAAAGATCTTGTAAATGAAAACTTTCATACAAGTGAAGTTTATTTTAAAGATGGTGCATATTTTGATAAAGAACTTTCAAGTAGATTTCTAAAAATATTAAATTTTAGTGAAAATCAATATCTTTCTAACTTGGATTTTGAATGTGAACTTTTAGATTCTGTTAAAAGTCTAGTTTCAAAAAATGTAAAATATACAATAGATAAAAATATCTCAAATCATCAATCAATGATAAAAAGAGCAAAAGAGTTTATGAGTGAAAATTATCATTTAGATTTAAATTTAGATGATATCTCAAATGCTTTAGATGTATCTAAATATCACTTTTTAAGAACTTTCAAGGATAAAACCTTTATCTCTCCTCACAACTATCTTATGCTAAAAAGAATAGAAAAGGCAAAAGAATTACTTCAAAAAGGTGAAAGCCTTATAAATACAGCATATATCTGTGGTTTTAATGACCAAAGTCATTTAACTAAAAGATTTAAAGCTATCATGGGCTTAACTCCTGGGGAATATAAAAAGTTTTTTAATTAGCAATATTGTACAAGACAATATTTTCTTTCTTTGATACTATTTCTTATGGATAAAAATTTTAGAAATGGATTTATTGCTAATCTCCCAATTGGAGTTAGCGTTTTTGCTTATGGTGCAGTTTTAGGTGTACTTTGTGTTCAAAAAGAAATTGAGTTTTATCAATTAGCTTTGATGAATATCTTTATTTTTGCGGGGTCTTCTCAATTTGTAATTGTAGATATGTGGAATACAACTCTTGATATTATAGGTGTGACAATTGCAGCACTTCTTGTAAACTTAAGATATTTTTTGGTTACAGCTTCCTTGAATACTCTTTTTGTAGGCACAAGTAAAACTCAAAAATTTAAATATATGCACTTTGTGACTGATGAGTGTTGGGCTATTACAATGCAGAGATTAAAACAAGAGAAAATAACGCCTATGTTCTTATTAGGTGGAGGAGTTTGTATTTTTTCTATTTGGTTTGCTGGAACTTCACTTGGATACTTTTTAGGTGACTTTATTCAAAGCCCAGAAAAATATGGTCTAGACTTTGCATTTATTGCAATTTTTTTAGCTCTTGCAGTTAGTATGTATAAAGGTAAAGAGAATATTATTCCTTGGCTTATAACAATTGCTAGTGCTTTTGCTTTTGAACAGTTAATTGATGGAAAAATATATATAGTTTTAGCAGCTATTTTAGGAGCGTTTTCAGCAGTGGTATTTTCAAAGGATGAAAGATATGGATAGTTTTACACTTAGTGCTTTAGCTATAATATTTTTAGTTGCATTAGGAACTTATAGTTTAAGGGTTTCAGGAATATTACTTTCAAGTAAATTATCAAAAAATAAAAAAATAGAATTGTTTTTAGACTATCTTCCTTCTACTTTACTTTTGGCATTGGTTTTTCCAAGTATTATAAAAGAAGGTGTAGCTGGAATAGTTGCAAGTCTATTAATTGTTTTAATAATGTATAAAACAAATAATGTACTTCTTTCTATGTGTGTATCTATTTTATTTATAGCACTTTTTAGAAATTATATTACATAAGCCATTTTGGCTTATGCTTTGATTTCTTTGTATGCGTCACTTAGGCTTTTTGAAGCTTTTTGAAGTAGGTTTTTTTCTTTTTTATTTAAAGTCACATTTAGTCTATATTCAACTCCTTGGTTTCCAATTGTACAAGGAAGACTAAGAACTGTTCCTTTTTCTAAGTTATACTCTTCATTTGCTTTTACAGATACAGAGAATATCTTTTTTTCATCTCTAATAACACTTTGAATAAGTTTTACAACAGCAACTGCAACACCATAATTTGTATATCCCTTTTTTTGGATAATTTCATAGGCTCTATTTTTTACTATTTTCATAGTTTTCTTTTTTAACTGTGCCAATTTGATATTTTCTGGAAGAGGGAAGTTTTTTAGTTTTACTGAACCAATTATTGCATTTGACCAAACTGCAAACTCACTATCTCCATGCTCACCTATAACATGCACATGAACATTTTTTCTATTTACATTTAGTTCTTTTCCAACTTGAAATCTTAGTCTTGAAGTATCTAAAACTGTTCCTGAACCAAAGACTTTATTTGAGTCTCTTTTAGTAGCTTCTTGTGCTACTCTTGTAAGTATATCAACAGGGTTTGATACCATCAGTAAAACAGCATTTGGTGCATATTTATCAAGGTTTTTAATGATATCTTTTATAATTCCTGCATTTCTATCAAGAAGTTCTAATCTAGTCTCTCCTTCTTTTTGTCTAGCTCCAACTGTAACAGCTATGATACTACATTTTGCTAAGTCTTTATAATCATTTGTAGCTTTAATTGTCATTTCTGAAAGTAAAGGAATGGTGTCATCTATATCCATAGTCTCTGCTACTGCTTTGTCTTTATCTCTATTAAATAAAATTATTTCTTTTCCAACATTTCTAAGGACTAAAGCATTTACAATAGCTGCACCTACATTTCCAGCTCCGATTACACCTATTTTTGTAAGATTTGACATTTGATAAATCCTTTTGTTTTTATTTAAATTGTAGCTAGATAGTTTTAAGGAAAAATTATTTTAGGAAATCTATTTTTCTTTCGTCTTTCCATCTTTTTTTATTTTTTCTTTTAAAAGATGTAAAAATACTTATTCCTATTAATAAAGTTAGCACATAATAAGCATAAGTCTCCATGATATCCTTTCATTTTATATTTTGAAAGTATATCAATAAAAACTAAGCTTATTTAAAAGTATTTCATTTTGCAATATTTTTATTTTTGTAAAAGCTATAAGAAAAATATGTAACCATAACTAAAGTACCAATAATGATATAAATATATGAAATATCCCTTGCAGAACTTAAGTTTATAATAGAGGCTAAATATGTAGCACCCATAGAAGAAAGACCAAAGTTTAAAGCAGAAAATAGTCCTGATGCAGTTCCAGCATTTTTTTTAAAATCTTCTAGTGCAAAAGCAGGGCAGGCACTTACAAAGATTGTACATCCAGCTGCAATAATAGCCATAGGTAAAACATAGGTTTGCCAAATACCAAAAGATGAAAGAGCAAAAATCAACACTCCACCAAAAGTATAAAAAATGATTCCCATGCCTACAGTTTTTTTTATTCCTATTTTTTCTACTACTAAAGGAACTGTAAAACTGCCAATCATAAAAACAAAAGCAATAAGCAT
Source organism: Arcobacter sp. CECT 8983 (assembly GCF_004118855.1). Taxonomy (NCBI): domain Bacteria; kingdom Pseudomonadati; phylum Campylobacterota; class Epsilonproteobacteria; order Campylobacterales; family Arcobacteraceae; genus Arcobacter; species Arcobacter sp. CECT 8983. The sequence continues at coordinate 450,688 of NZ_PDKF01000004.1, forward strand.
AAACATCCAACCAAAAGATACTTTTGTTAAACCTAAATGCCCAATTAAATATAAAGGTGCAACAGTTAAAAAGAACATAAAACCAAGAAAACCAACAAGGGTAAGACTTAGGTATAAAACAAAGCTTTTATTTGTAACTACACTTTTATAAGCTTCTAAAGTAGACTGCTTTTCTAAGATATCGTCTTCTTTACTTTTTACTAAAGTTTCTGCTGTAAAAAGGTATGTCCAAACAATACTACATAAACCAATAATAGAAAATAGAGTAAATACATATTGCCAAGAGTTTGTTTGTAAAATAAATGCCCCAATAAGTGGAGCAGATACAGGAATAATAGCTAAAGAACCATTTAGATAACTGTAAGCCCGTCCTAATTTAACTCCATCAAAAGTATCTCGAATAATCGCAAAAATTGCAGCAAAACAAGCACTTCCTCCAAAACTTTGTAAAGCTCTAAATACTAAAAACTGTGTTGCATTGTCTTGTGTTATTTTTGATATTAGATATGAAGCAAGGGAGAAAACAACAAGTCCTATAAGTGCAACATTTCTTCTTCCTATAATATCACTGATTCTTCCCCAAAACATCTGACCAATTCCCCAAAAAAGAAGGTAAATAGAAATAGCAAATTTAGCAACACTATTGTCACCTAGAAAAAAAGTTTGAATGTCATTTAATGCAGGTAAAAAAAGGTCAATACCCATTGGAAGTAGGGTAAATAATGGTAAAGCTAAAAAAAGAGTCATAAATATAGATTCACTACTTTTGTGTTTTAAAATTGTATGAATATGTTTCATAAAAATCCTTGTAAGAGTTATGTAAAGTTTGGAAGTGGAAAATAAAAAAGTGTACTCAATAATTAGATTTTTAGAATATATGCAAAGAGAGTACACTTTTTTTATAGAGAGAGGGAAAAAATGAATTAAATTGTTAGCACAAATCTCTATGGGCAGAACTTTAACAATTTATAACTTAAAAAACTATTACAGTAATAAAGTAAAGTAAGGACATAAAATATATATAGGGTAATATAATATACTAATAAATGTTACATTTATAATTAAATTTCTAAATTTAAACAAAATTTAATATAAAATATTACATATGTGACGGATATGTGACAAAAAAATATTATAATAATAAAATGAATAAGATTAAATTTTTACACACTTCTGACTGGCACTTAGGTCAAAACTTTATGGGAAAAAGCAGAATTGAAGAGCATGAAGCTTTTTTATCTTGGCTTTTAAATACAATAAAAGAAAATAATATAGACGTATTACTTGTATCAGGAGATATTTTTGATACAGGAACACCACCAAACTATGCACTTGAACTTTACTACAACTTTTTAAAACAATTATCACAAGTAAATAGTTTAAATACTACAATCATAACAGCTGGAAATCATGACTCTGTCTCAACACTAAAGGCACCAAAGCAATTACTTGAAGCACTAAATGTACATGTAGTAGTAAATGGCGATGAAGATGAAAATATAATCATCCCTATAAAAGAGCCTCTTATAGAAAATGATACTACTAAAGCAATAGTTTGTGCAGTGCCATTTTTAAGAGATAGTATCATAAGACAATCACTTGGAGCAGAAACAGTAAGTGATAAAGAAAAACTAGCAAATGATGGTATCAAAGCTTATTATGAGAAAACCTACAATAAAGCAAAAGAGTTAAACTCAAATGTACCAATCATAGCTATGGGACACCTTACAACTGTAGGAAGTAGAACAAGTGAAAGTGAAAGAGATATCTACATAGGTGGAACACTTGATATAGGTGGAGATTATCTTGGAAGTCTATTTGACTATGTAGCTTTAGGACACTTGCATATCAATCAAAAGGTTTCTTCAAATCATGTAAGATACTCGGGCTCTCCAATACCACTAAGTTTTAGTGAGTCAAAAAACACTCAAAAAGTAAATCTTGTAACTATAAAAGAAAGTGTAGAAGTAGAAGAGTTAGAAATCCCACTAAAAAGAAAGCTACAAGTTATCAAAGGCAACTTGGAAACTATAAAAGATGAACTACAAAAGGTGGAAGATAAAACAACTTGGATAGAAGTTCATATCAAAGATGATAACCCAATGTTTGCAAATACTCAAATAAGAGAAGAAGCTACAAAACTAGACCTAACAATCCTAGCTGTTAAAATAGAAAAAAGTGAAAAGCAACTGCGAGCAAAAGAGCTAAAAGCTATAAGCCTAGATGAACTAAGCGTAAATGATGTATTTGAAAAAAGATTAGAGCAAGAAAACATAGAAGATAAAGAGTTCAAAGAGCAATTAACTCTTAGCTTTTCTCAAATAGTAAACAACCTTCACGAAAGTGAGGAACAAATCTAATGAAAATACTAAAAGTAAAACTATTAAACATAAACTCCCTAAAAGGAAAGTTTGAAATAGACTTTCAAAAGTTTTTAAAAGATGAATCCCTCTTTGCAATAACAGGACCAACAGGAGCAGGTAAAAGTACAATTCTAGATGTAATAACTTGCTCACTATATGGAAAAACCCCTAGGCTTAAAAATCCAAATGAACTTATGAGTAGACATACTGGAGAAGCATTTTGTGAAGTAGAATTTGAAGTAAAAAGAAAAAACTATAGATGTTCTTGGGGTGTAAAAAGAGCAAGAAAAAATCCAGATGGAAACTTCCAACCAGCAAAGATGGAAATAGTTGATTTAGATTCTGGAAAAGTTATTGAATCATATTTATCAAAAGTTCCAAAAATAGTAGAAGAAATTACTGGATTAGATTTTGATAGGTTTACTAGGTCAATGATGTTAGCACAAGGTTCTTTTGACGCTTTTTTAAAAGCAGATGTTAATGAGCGTTCTACTCTTTTAGAAAATATAACTGGTACACAAATTTATAAACAAATCTCAAAAAGCATATATCAAACTTTTTCAGAAAAAAACAAAGAGATAGAAACAGCTCAAATAGCACTAGGAAGTATAGAGCTACTAGATAATGAGATAGTACAAGAAAAAACAAAACAATTAGAAGAAAGCAAAAAACAAAAGCAAGAACTAGACAAAAAAGAGGTCGAACTAAAGAAAATATCAACTTGGCTAGATACTTTAAAAAATCTTGAAAATGATAATATCAAATATACAACACAGTTCGAACAAATCTCAAAAGAAAAAGAGGACAAAAAAGAGGACTTCCTAAAACTAGAACTTGCAAACAAGGCTTTAAGAATACAGCCAATAAACCAAGAGAAAAACCAACTCTCAATAACTATAACAAATGACAAAAAAAGATTAGAAACACTAAAGCAAGAGAAAGAAACCCTAACAAAAGAGATAACAACAAAATCAAAAGAACTAGACTCTTCAAAAGAAACTTTAGAAAAAGAAAAACTCTCATACTCTCAAAACTACAACAAACTAAAAGAGGTAAGAGTTCTACAAACACAAGTTGAGAATAAATACGCCCTAAACATAGAAAAAAGCAAAAAAATATCAACTTATCTGCAAGAGTTAGCAAAACTATTTGAAGTAGATTTGCAAACACTTCTAAATGATGAATCACAACTACAAAGCTACTATGAAAACTTTTTAAACACTTTAAACACTTCAAAAGAGCAACTAAATAAACTCCTAGAAGAATACAAAGCTTGTGAGGAACAAACAAAAGATATAAACACAAAAGAAAACAACACAAGAGCAAAACTAAAAGAGATAGAAGCACTTCTAAAATCACTAGATGATTATGAAAAGCTAAACCAAGAACTAAACCAAGAGCAAACAAATATAAAAGAATATAACTCACAAATAGAAGTTCAAACAAACCTAAACAACGAAAAAATAAAACTAATAAATCAAATACAAGAGACTCTATCAACTCTAAAACAAACAAGAGAAAAAGAGCTTCTTATTAAAAACTACGAACAAGACAGAGCCAAACTAAAAGATGGCGAAGAGTGTTTTTTATGTGGCTCAAAAGAGCATCCATATATCAATCATAGTATCAATATCGATATAGATAAAACAACACAGAAAATAAAAGACCAAGAAGACTATTTAGCTGAACAAAACAAAGAGCTAAACCAAGCACAAATAAATCTAGGTAAATTAAGCACAAAACTTGAATCTTCAAACCTAAACTTACAAAAACAACAAATAACAAAAACACAAATAGAAGAGTTCTTCCAAGCAAACAGTTTCAAAATAGAGCAAGACTCAAAAGCTACCTTGCAAGAACAAAATGAAGTAAATGAAGCCAAGCTAAAAGAATATGTACTTTTAAGAGAGCAAAAAGAGAAACTACAAACACAAAAAGAAAATCAACAAACAGTAGTAAACAACCATGTGCAAAAAGAACAACAAATAAAATCAAATATCAAAGCAATAGAAGAGTTAAAACAAGAACAAAAAGCTTTAAACTCTGAGCTTCAAGATTTACAAATAAAAAGCAAATCTATTTTGGATGTACCAAATCTAGATGAGTTTGAACAAACTATTCAAAAAAATCTTGATAGTGTTTCAAAACATTATAACGATTTGCAAACATATCTTTCAAGCCTAAAATCAAAAGATGAATCAAACACAAAACAAATAGAACAATTAGTACAAAAACAAACACAAGATAAACAAACTCTAGAACTACTAACTCAGAAGTTTAACAAAGCCCTAGAAGAGTATGGTTTTAGTTCATATGAAGAGTTTGAAAAAGTAAAGCTAGATAAAGAGCAGTTTGAAACTCTATCAAAGCTATGTAAAAACATAGAAGAGAAATACTCACAAATACAAACACTCAAAAAAGACACAGCCAAAAAACTAAAAGAGCACAAAGAGCAAGAAAAAGAACTCTCTTTTGATAACAGAACTTTAGAAGATATAAACAAAGAGCTACAAGAGTTACAAAACACTATAGACAAACTTCAAGAAAGTATAGGAAGTCTTTCAAAAGAGTTAGAGATAAACGCTTCAAATATGAAAAAATCAGAAGATAAAATCAAAGAACTAGAAAAGAAAAAAGAAGCCTCAAAAGTATGGGTAAAACTAAATGAGATGATAGGTTCAGCTACAGGAGACAAATTTGCCAAATTTGCCCAAGGTATAACCCTAGACCAACTAATCTACCTAGCAAACAAACACCTAGAAATACTTAGCCCAAGATATGAACTCCAGAGAGCTACAGACTCAAGCAAGCTTTTAGATATAGAGATAATAGATGGCTTCCAAGGAGACGCGGTAAGAGGTGTAAATACACTCTCAGGAGGAGAAAGCTTCATCGTAAGTCTATCTTTAGCTTTAGGACTTTCAAGTCTAGCAAGCCAAAAGATAAGTATAGATTCACTTTTCCTAGATGAAGGGTTTGGAACACTAGATAGTGATAGCCTAGAGCTAGCACTAAATGCATTAAATCAGTTACAAAGTTCAGGAAAGATGGTAGGTGTGATTTCCCATGTGGAAGCTTTGAAAGAGCGAATTCCATTGCAAATAAAGGTTGAACCTAAGGGTGATGGAACGAGTATATTAAACTTAAATTAGAAGGAGTTAAGGATGAAAGATTTAATTATAGCGGCGATAGATAATAAAAATGTAGTAGAGTTTACTTATAAAAATGATTTACGAGTAGTTGAACCATTTGTCATAGGTGTTACATCTACAGGTAAAATTGCATTAAGAGCTTATCAGGTAGGTGGAAATAGTTCAGATTCTAATACTATTGGATGGAAATTATTTACACTTGATAAAATGAATAATTTAAGAGTTACAATAGATAATTTTACAGGAGTACGAGAACATTATAATCCTAATGATTCTGCATTAAATCCTATTTATGCAAGAGTTTAAGAGGTGCTTTTATGGGATTAAAATTAGATAGTTTATATTTAGAAAATTTTAAGTGCTATGAAAGTTCTGGGAAAATTCCTTTTCATAATTTAACAGTTTTTATTGGTGAAAATGATGCGGGTAAATCTACAATATATGATGCCTTAGATTTGGTATTAAATAATAATTATCCTAAAAATGAAGATTTTAGAGAAGGCTCAGATATTATTACAATTAAAATTGTATTTACTCTGAGTACAGAAATAGAAGAATTATCTCAATATCTTATTGATGATAGAGTAACTATTGTAAAAAAATATCAACGAGATTCTGCAACAATATTAGAAGTACTAGGTGAAAAATTTCAGGATGAAGACTTAAATAATTATAAGAACATGAATGCCACTGAATTGAAAGCTTTGTTAGAACGACTTGAACTTCCTGCTGAAAGTAATCAAGATTTGAGAAAAGATTCAATAAAGAATTACATTGATGAAGAAAATCCAATGACAACAGATGACTATATAGAAATTAAATGGAATCAAATTAATACATATCTCCCAATATTTCAAAGGTATTCGTCAAGTGATTATGGTAATCCAACTTCATCAATTAGAAAAACATTAGACTTAGTATATCGAGAATCGTTTTATGAAGAAGAAAATGGGACTTATAGATTAAAAGATAATTTTAGTAATTTACATGATGATATTACAGCGTCTTTAAACGAAAAGTTAGAAACACAGCTTTTAGCCTATATAAAAAAATATAAGCCTGAAATTGAAAGTGTAAGTGGTGATTACGATATTGATTTTTCAAGAGGATTGAACTTTTCAGGATTAATAATAAAAAACAATAGTAATGAAAGCAGAAATATTGATCAGTTGGGAGAGGGCTCTAAGAAAAAGATATTTTTATCAATTTTAGAATGGGATTCAGAAATCAGCTTAGCATCATCACATAATAGATGTATTATAAGGGGTTATGATGAACCAGATGCATATCTACACTACAATGCACAAAGAGAAATGTTCTATATGATTCAAAGATTAGCAGAAGATAATGAGTCAAATATACAGTCAATAATATGTACTCATGCTTTAACAATGATTGACAGGGCACCAGCAAGAACAATTAATCATGTTATTAAAGATGCTGACAAATCAATTATAAACTTTTTAGACACAAATGAAGATGAAGATATTTTAGATTTTTTAAATGATGTATCTCAAATAAGTGGACTAAAAAATACTAATATTTTTTATGAAAAGTGCTTTTTATTAGTTGAAGGTGAAGGTGAAGAAAATGCTTTACCAATTATGTATAAAACTTGCCATGACAAAAGTTTAGTTGAGAGTGGTGTAGTTTTAATTAATTTGCAAACTAATGGACAATGGTCAAATGCTTTGAAATTTTTAAAATCCAATAAAAAAGATGTAACGGTATTGTTTTTAGATACAGATACTCAATATGAAGATTCAAATAGTAGAGTAACAAAAGAGAAATTAGAAGATATTGGATTTGATGAAGATTTTTTAGATAATAATTGTTTTTTTATTGGTACTAAAGAGTTTGAAGATGTCTTTTGTGATTTAACATATAAAAACTTATGTAATGAAAAGTTTATCAAAGATGATGATACAGAGTGGATAGAAAATGAGTTTAATCAATTACGAAGTGTAGACAAGTTCTCAGAGGATTTAAGAAGAATGTTAAGTAGAAAATGCAAACGTAGAATTGGTAAACCTGAAATATCATTAGAACTAGCAAAAAAATTATCAAAAGATGATATTGAAAATATAGAACCAATAAAAAATCTTTTTGAAAAGATAAATGAAATTATAAACTAGAAATAAAAGGGAAAAAATGACAATTTATAAAGACATAAATGGTGACTCAGGTGTTTTAGGGTTTGAAATAGATGAAGATAGAATAGTTGTTGAGTTTAGAGGTGGTTCTAAATATTTATATACTTATACAAGTACTGGAAACGAGCATATTGAAAATATGAAAGAATTAGCTAAAAATGGTGATGGACTTAATAGTTATATCAATAAAAATGTAAGAAACAGATATGAAAAAAGATTAAAATAGGAATTTGTTTTGAAGAAAGAAATAGATGTAGAAAATAATAGTTTAATGAAATTGTTTAGTGAAAACAATTTTACAATACCATCATATCAAAGACAATATGTTTGGAATGAAGAAAACACAAAAGAGCTGTTACAAGATATTTTTGAAGCAAGTGCTGAAAATAGTGGTGAAAATGAATACTTTTTAGGTTCATTAGTATGTCAAAGAGTAGGAGATAGTTTAGAAGTATTAGATGGTCAGCAGAGACTTACAACATTATATTTAATTTTTCATGTGATGAGAAATCTATTCCTTAAACATGATGATACAAGTTATTATGAAGCACTAGATGAATTATTACATCAAAAAGAAAATAAAGCAAAAAAATTGAAGGAAAGAAATAAATTTAACTATGAAATTAGAAAAGATGTAAAAGATTTATTTGATAAATTAGCAACACATAATGATATAAATGAAATTGAATCTTTTAATGATTTTAAAATAAAGTCAAATATTTCAATTGAAAATATCATTAATAACTTGATTGAAATACAAAAATATTTTTCAAAAAAAGATATAAATATTGTTGAATATTATGATTATTTAATAGAACAAGTGAAAATTATTACTATCACTACGGAAGACTTAGAAAATGCTTTTAGAATCTTTAGTGTTTTAAATAATAGAGGTATCCAACTTCAAAATGCTGATTTAATAAAAGCGGATAATATTGGTGCTATTGAAAATGATTCCAAAATTGAATATTCTTTAAAATGGGAAGATATTGAGAATTACTTTGATGGAGATTTGGATCGTTATTTGTCAATAGTAAGATTAATTCTTGTAAAAGAAAAAGCAAAGTTAAATTTATATAGTGAATATAAAAACTATTTTGAGAAAAACTCAGATATAAAAGGTACAATTTTTATAGATAAATTAGATAAATATAAAGAAATATATGAAAAAGTAATTAAATTGAATGATAATAAGATTTCAAATAAAACTAAAAATCTTTTAACAATAATGCATTATTTACCACATAATGATTGGATTAGTGCAGTAATGAGTTATTATTATAAATTTGGAAATGTTAAATTTGATGAATTTATTGAAGCATTTGATTATATGGCATCTACGGATAATATTATCGGATATGATATTACAACAAAAATTAAAGATATTTCATTGATATTATCTGAAATTGATAAATCAAAATCACCTGATGAGTTACTTTCAAATGAAAAAAGTGTTCTATATGATATTGATATAGAAGAATTAGAACATGCGTTAAAACAAAATATATATAGAAAACGTGTATCTAAATATATTTTGTTAAAAATAGAATATATTTCTAGAAGTAATGATGATGTTCAAATAGGTAATTTTCAGAAATTAACAATTGAACATATTTATCCCCAAAAACCAAAAGATATGAAGGATTGGGATTTTGAGAATGAGGTAGAATTAGATAAGTATAGAAATAAAATAGGAAATTTAGTTTTATTAAATAGATCTAAAAATTCATCTTTAAGTAATAGTTCATTTGTAAATAAAAATGATAAATACAATTCTAATGAGTCAATCGATATATTTGAGGAAACAAAAAAAGTATATAATCCTAATAGAAGTGAATGGAAACTTGACGATATTATAAAAAGACAAAATACTTTAATAAAGTGGTTAATTAATAATAAAAAAGTTGAAGATTGGGCATAAAAAATGAACCTATCTAAATCACTCTACACAAAAGGTATCCAATGCCCCAAAGCACTTTGGCTTAAAAAATATAAGCCAAGTGTATTAACACCACCAGATGAGCAATCACAAGCTATATTTGAAACTGGAAATATAGTAGGTGACTTAGCTTGCAAGCTTTTCCTTGGTGGTAAAGAAGTACCATACACTACAAACTATGATGAGATGATAAGTACTACAAAAGAGTACTTAGAAGAGGGTGTATCAAATATCTACGAAGCTACTTTTAACTATGAGGGCATACTTATCATGGTAGATATTTTAAAAGTAGAAGATGATAGTGTATCTATCTATGAGGTTAAAAGTTCTACGGAGGTAAAAGATATCTATCTTCATGATGTATCTATTCAGTATTATGTTCTAAAAAACTTAGGTTTTAGTATAAAAAGTGCAAGTGTAGTGCATATAAACAATGAGTATGTAAGAGGTGAGAGTTTAGAACTAGACAAACTATTTAAAATAGTTGATGTCACTAGTGAAGTACAAAACCTACAGTCAAATATCCCAATCATATTAAAAGAGTTTGAAACTTACTTAGAAGACAAAGTAAATGAGCCAGATATAGATATAGGAAAACATTGTAACAAACCTTATGAGTGTGATGCTAAAAACTATTGTTGGAAAGTTCAAAGACAAATTCCAGATTATTCTATCTTTAATATTTTCAATCTTGGAAGTAAAAAGCAAGTTGAATTGTACAATCAAGGTATCATCGATATAGAAAATATCCCAGAAGATTTTGATATGACGGCAAATCAAGCTCAAGCAGTAGAAAACTACAAATCAAAAGCTAGCTACATAGACAAAGAAAATATCAAAGCCTTTTTAGAAAACCTCACATACCCTATCTATCACTTAGACTTTGAAACCTACCAACAAGCAATACCACAATACAAAGGTATAAAACCCTTCGAGCAAATCCCTTTTCAATACTCACTTCATATAGAGCATGAAGATGGAACGCTAATCCATAAAGAGTATTTGAGCAAGGATAGTATAGATAGTAGATATGAACTAGCACAAAAGTTATGTGAAGATATCCCAAGTGATGTTACAGTATTGGCTTACAATATGAGTTTTGAAAAAGGTGTGATAAAAAGATTAGCCAACCTTTTTCCAGAACTTAGCACTCACTTGCTAGCCATAAATGAAAATATGCAAGACCTAATGACACCCTTCCAAAAGAAATGGTACGTAACACCAAGTATGCAAGGAAGCTACTCTATCAAGTATGTATTGCCTGCATTAGTTCCAGAGTTTGAAAAGGCATACAAAGAATTAGAAGGTGTACAAAATGGAAGCGAAGCTATGAATGCCTTTGCAAATCTATCAAAGCTTGATGAGGTAAGCAAAGAGAAAATGAGAACTTCACTTTTAGAGTATTGTAAACTTGATACTTTGGCTATGGTGAAGATATTGGAGAGGTTGAGGGAGGTTTAGGTTATTCTAAATCTAAACTTAAGGTCACAGTTTGTGACCTTAAAAAGTATGAAAAGTCTTTAACACTTTTTAATTGCAATTTGTAATAAATTTAAATAAAAATATTTTTTAATGTTATTATATCTTCAAATGAGGACAATAATATGAATGAATTAATAATTGATGATGACATAAAAAATAAAATATATACCATAAGAGACGTGCAAGTTATGATTGATAGAGACTTAGCAAAACTTTATGGTGTAGAAACAAAAGTATTTAATCAAGCAGTAAAAAGAAATATAGAAAGGTTTCCTAATAATTTTAGATTTCAATTATCTGATATAGAAAAAAATGAACTGGTCACAAATTGTGACCGGTTGAGTATATTGAAACATTCTAGTTCAAATCCATATGTATTTACAGAGCAAGGTGTATCAATGCTTAGTGCTATTTTAAAAAGCAAAATTGCAATTGAAATCAGTATAAAAATCATAAATAGCTTTGTAAATATGAGAAAAGTTATCTCAAATAATAGTTTAATATATCAAAAAATAGATGACTTAGAAAAAAAACAAATTTTAAATGATGAAAAATTTGAAAAGTTATTTCATGCCTTAGAAGATAAAACAATCAAACCAAAACAAGGTATTTTTTACGATGGAGAGATGTTTGATGCCTATACTTTTGTATCTGATTTAATAAGAAGTGCAAAAGATAAAATAATACTTATAGATAATTATGTTGATGATAGTGTCTTAACTCTATTTTCAAAAAATCAAAATGTACAAATAACTATTTATACAAAAAATATCTCAAAACAACTGAATCTTGACCTTAAAAAATACAATTCACAATATAAAAAAATAGAGATAAAAAAGTTTGAAAATTCACATGATAGATTTTTGATATTAGATGATAAAGAACTATATCATTTAGGAGCTAGTTTGAAAGATTTAGGTAAAAAATGGTTTGCTTTTTCAAAGATGGATTTAAAAAGTTTCGATGTTTTAGAAAGGTTAGAAACTTGATACTTTGGCTATGGTGAAGATATTGAAGAAGTTAAAAAAGATATAGATTAAAACTAAAATCTATATCTTCACTTTTAGATATTCTAGCTTTCAACTTTTTCTAAAGAATTAGTATCAATTTTTTCTAAAACCTTATCTATAGATTCTAACTTACCATCTATAAACTCTATAAAACTTTTGTAGTGCTCTTTTTGTTTATGTTTCTCAAGAGACTCTTCACTATCCCATTCTTCTATAAAATAAAATTTATTTTCATCATCTTTATCTTTGTAAAGGTCATATTGAATAAAACCTTCATCAAATTCGTGGGTAAGTTTATGCATTGCTTGCATAAATGGATAAACTATTTGTGTAAACTCTTCTTTAACTTTTATTTTTACTGTAAATACTATATTGCTCATAAATAACCTTTAAAATTAAAATAACTTTAGCATTATACATTTGAAATTTTAAACTTAGATTTTTAGATAATGTTATTATAATCTTCTTTTACTATAGTGCAAATATTATATTATGATTTATATGGAGTAAATATGAATAATAAAAAAATACCATTATCTGTATTAGATTTAATTCCAGTGGGAGAAGGCTTTACCATACCTCAAGCTATTGAAAATAGTACAAAATTTGCCCAAAGTGTTGAAGAGTTTGGCTTTACTCGTTATTGGGTGGCAGAACATCACAACTTCTCAGGAATCGCTAGTGCTGCTACTTCTGTTATATTGAGTTATATTGGAGCTAAAACTAAAAGCATAAGAATAGGTTCTGGTGGTATTATGTTGCCTAATCACTCTCCTTTAGTTATCGCAGAACAGTTTGGTACATTGGAGTCTTTATATCCAAATAGAATAGATTTAGGTTTAGGAAGAGCTCCTGGAACAGATAGACAAACAATGATGGCTTTAAGAAGAGATATAAATAATGACGACTTTCCTCTTATGCTTAAATATTTACAATACTATTTATCAGATGAAGCAGGCAAAAATGGAATAAAAGCAATACCTGGATTTGGATTAGATATTCCTATTTGGTTACTTGGTTCTAGCACTTTTAGTGCACAATTGGCTGCACAAAAAGGTTTACCTTTTGTTTTTGCTTCACATTTTGCACCTGATTTGATGGATGATGCAATAAGAATATATAAGGAAAATTTTAAGCCATCTGCACAGTTAAAAGAGCCTTATATAATGGTTTGTATTAATATAGTATGTGCTAATACAAATGATGAAGCACAATATTTAGCCACTACAGAACTTCAAAAATTTCTTTATCTTCAAAGAGGAGATAATAGACAATTACCAAAACCTACAGAAGATATGAATAATTTATGGGAACAATGGGAAGAAAATAGCATAAGATACAAAACAAGAGAATCAATATGGGGAACACCAGAATATGTAAAAGAAAGACTTGATACTCTTATTAAAAGAACAGGTGCAAATGAAATCATGGTAAACTCAATGATACATGACCCAGAAAAAAGAATAAAATCCTACGAACTCGTCTCAAAAGTTTGGTTTAATTCTCATTGAGATTTGTTAAATATTAATCACTAGGATTTTAGAAAAACTTTAATATAATTTAACAAATTAATTACATAGGATAATTATGAATAAGATAGTTCTAAAACCAAAAAAACAAAAAAAATTTAGCTTATATTGCCCATTTACAAATGAAAAATTATATAACGATGATAATTCATATGAAATCTATGAAGGTGCTGGAAATTATCTTTTTTCAATATGTGAAGATTGTCTTTTTGTTGATGCAGGAAACAATGAAGAAATCGAAAGCTATTGGAAAAATTCTGCTATTGAAGCAATTGAAAAATTCGTAAAAAATCATAAAGAAGAAAATATCTTAATTATTGAAGTTCAAGATGATGAAGATACTTATTGGTTTGGTTTTTTAAATGAAGAAAATATTGAATTAACAGAGCAAGAATTAGAAAAGAAATTTATCAAATAGATAAATGAAGTTTAAAAGGAGAAAGTATGAAAATTGGATTTATAGGACTAGGAATCATGGGAAAACCTATGGCAAAAAATCTATTAAAAGCAGGCTATGAATTAGTTGTTACAAATAGAAGTAAATCTTCTCTTGAAGAGTTAGTATCAGCTGGTGCAATTGATGCTAATAGTGCTAAAGAAGTTGCTCAATCTTGTGATGTTATTATTACTATGCTTCCAAATTCTCCACAGGTTAAAGAAGTGGTTTTAGGTAAAGATGGCGTGATAGATGGCATAAAAGCTGATAGTATTGTTATAGATATGAGTTCTATTGCGCCATTGACTTCTCAAGAAATATCACAAGAATTAGCAAAAAAAGATGTAGAGTTTCTAGATGCTCCTGTAAGTGGTGGTGAACCAAAAGCTATTGATGGAACACTTTCTGTTATGGTTGGTGGAAAAAAAGAGATATTTGACAAGTGTTACGATATTTTGATGGCTATGGCTGGCTCGGTTGTTTATACAGGAAAAGTTGGAGCAGGAAATACTACAAAACTTGCAAATCAAATTATCGTTGCACTTAATATTGCTGCTATGTGTGAAGCTTTAGTTTTAGCTACAAAAGCTGGAGTAGAGCCAGAATTAGTTTATGAAGCAATTAGAGGAGGACTAGCAGGAAGTACTGTATTAGATGCAAAGGCTCCTTTAGTTATGGATAGGAAATTTGATCCAGGATTTAAAATAAACTTACATATAAAAGATTTACAAAATGCACTAGACACTGCTCATGAGATTGGAGCACCTGTTCATCTTACAGCTAGTGTTATGGAAATTATGCAAGCTATGAAAGCTGAAGGGGAAGACCATTTAGATCATGGAGCTTTGATAAAATATTATGAAAGATTAGCAAAAGTTGAAGTTAAAAGATAACTTCAACTTTATCACTATTATTAACTCAAAATAATATCTAATAAATCTATTTTAAAAAACTACTTAACGAATAACTAAAATATTATAATAAAATAACATTAAGTGTCATTCTAGTAAGATATAGAATAAAATTATTAAAAAGGATATGCTATGAGTATCAAAGGTAAAATCATTGGTGCATTTACAATACTTGTAATTATCACTATGTTATCGAGTGTTTATATTGCTTATAATATAAACAAGATTAAAATAAATGTTAATAATCTAACTCATAAAGATTATGCAGGTATTGATTACTTACTAGAGGGTGATAGAGACTCATATCAATCAAATGTAGCTTTATCTCAAATGATTAATTTAGGTTTGATTTATTTACTTGAAGCTGATAGGGATTCATACCAGTCAAATATGGATTTATCACAAGTTTTAAGTATAGAAGATCAAGATAAATCAAAAGAATTAATCGATGATGCTTTGAAAAACTTAGACCAAGTAAAGCAAAGATTTGAAAAGTTTAAAAATCTTTTAAAAAAAGAACTTCCTCAATTAACTGATGAATTTGGCAAATTTGATATATTATTTACAAAAGTAGAAAAAGATACAAATGAATTATTGTCTTTAATAAAAGGTGGAAAATTTAAAGAAGCAAAAATATACTATTTTGAATCTTATTTAGATGATTACAATAAAATGAGAGATAAAATGGATTTCTTTACTGGTGAAACTTATAAGGTTATAAATAATAATCAAGTTGGTACAGATGGAGCAATTAAAACATCTTTTTCTGCCTTTGTAATTATGTCTATTATAAATATAATAATAGCAATAATTTTTACTTTCTATTTAAGTAGAACAATTAAAAATGGGATCTCTAAATTTAGAGATGGTTTATTAGGTTTCTTCTCTTATTTAAATAAAGAAAGTAATGATGTAAAACTATTAGACACAAGTTCTAAAGATGAAATTGCCCAACTTGCAGTAATAGTAAATAAAAACATAGAAAATACAAAATCCTTACTGGAAGAGGATTTAATACTATTAGAGGATGTAAAAAAAGTTGTAGCACAAGTCAAAGAAGGAAATATAAAAGAAAAAATAGTTAAAGATACACATAACCAGAGTTTAGAAGAACTTAAAACTATTTTTAATGATATGTTAGACTCTATAGCAAAAACAGTTGCAGATGATTTAAATGCAATAAAAAAAGCATTAAAAGAGTATCAAAAATTAAATTTCAGATTTAGAATAGAAAATTCAAAAGGTGACACAGTAGAAGGATTAAATACTCTTGCTGAGATTATAAATGAAATGCTTGTTACTAACAAATCAAATGGTTTGACTCTACAAAATAGTGCATATACTCTTTTACAAAATGTTGATAAATTAAGTAGTTCATCAAATGAAGCAGCAGCAAGTTTAGAAGAAACAGCAGCAGCATTAGAAGAGGTTACCTCAAATATTTCACACAATACTGAAAATGTAGTAAAAATGGCACAAAATGCAAATGAACTTAAAAAATCATCTACAGAAGGTGAAAAACTTGCTACTCAAACTACTAATGCTATGGATAGTATTAATGAACAAGTGACTGCTATTAATGATGCTATTTCAGTCATAGACCAAATAGCTTTCCAAACAAATATACTTTCACTAAATGCAGCAGTTGAAGCGGCCACTGCTGGTGAAGCTGGTAAAGGTTTTGCAGTTGTTGCTCAAGAGGTTAGAAACCTTGCTTCAAGATCTGCTGAAGCTGCAAAAGAGATTAAAGATTTAGTTGAAACTGCAACTGTAAAAGCTAATGATGGTAAAAATATTGCTGATATTATGATTAAAGGTTATGTAGGTCTTAATGGAAATATTAGTACTACTTTAGAGTTAATTGCTGATGTTGAGGTTGCTAGTAAAGAACAAAAATCTGGTATTGTTCAGATTAATGATGCTATTAATCTTCTTGACCGACAAACTCAACAAAATGCTTCTGTTGCTAATGAAACTAAAGAAATAGCAAATCAAACTCAATCAATAGCAGATGAGATTGTAAAAGACGCAAATGAAAAAGAGTTTGAAGGCAAAAATAGTGTTAAAGCTAGAGAAGATATAGATATAAAAACTACAAATAAACAACCAACTGAAGAGAAAAAACAAAAACCTAAATTAGAAACAAATAATAATAGCAATACGAAGAATAAAGAAATAAAGCCTAATAAAAAAGATGATTCAGATGAGTGGGAAAGTTTCTAATCCCACTTTATAAAAGTTTTAAATAAAAAATTATTTAAAACTTTTTTTGTAGATATTCAATACAGTATCTAATAGTGCAGCAACTACTGGACCTAAAATAATACCTACTGGACCAAAAGTTATTATTCCTCCTAGTATTGATACAAGTATCACAAGGTCAGGTAGTTTTGCATCATTTCCAACAATCCATGGTCTTAAAAGATTATCTACTAATCCTACTACTGCAATCCCCCATATGGCAAGAGCAATTGCCCAAGCCATACTTCCTGTAATCATAAGATATATTACTGCTGGAACCCAAACTATAGGTGCTCCTAATCCAGGAATAGCAGAAAGAAGAAAAACTACTGTACCCCAAAATACTGGTCCATTAAGTCCGATAAGCCAAAAACTTAAAGAAACTAATAGTCCCTGAATGAATCCAATAATAACAATACCTTTAAGGGATGCTTTTGTTACCATAAGACCACGACTCATAAGTTCTTCATAATCATTTTTTGAAAGAGGTACTAAAGAAGAAAAAGAGTCTAGTAGTTTTTGTCCATTTATCAAAAAATAAAACATTGCATAAAGCATAATAAATAAACTCATAAGAAACCCAGCAGTTCCTTTTGTAGCACTAGATAAACTTGATACCAACCAACTTCCAACTGCACTTGTTGCATCAGAAGCTTTTTTAAGTAGGGTTTCATTTATAGAACCAAACTTATCTTGAAGGGGTAACCAACTAGGTAATTGTTCTTTTAATGATATTTTTTCATCTAAAATCTCTTTTACTAGGGGAGTTGTTTTTTCACTAAATTGTATAGCTTCACTTGTTACCATTCCTGTAAGTGCAGTTAGTGGTAAACCTACAGCTAAAATTGTTACTACTAATACAGTTGAAGCGGCCAAAACAGATTTGTCTTTTAGGTATAGAAGAGTCTTTTTATAAAAAGGATATAATAATCCTGCAAAGATTGCTGCAAGCACAAGAGCTATTAAGAACTGCAGAATCATTCCTATAAAACCCATAAGAACTGTAAACAATAATAATAATATAAATGCTTGTTGAAATTTATTGTGTTTTTTTTGGTCCACTAGGACTCCTTAGATAATTGATAAGTATTTAAAAATAAAAACTATACCTATTTTATAATTAAATTTTGTAATCTATAGATAATTAAAATAATTTTATTTTTTTACCCAATTATCTTTGTCATTTTTTTCATAAACATTTTTCACAGCAGACCAAGCAACTTTATGAGAAATCTCTTCTCTTGAAACATCACCTTTTCTATCTTTAGATTCTTTGTATTCATCCCAAGCACTATTATATGCTTCTTTATAAATTTCTTGAGCATGTTTTGGTAGATTGTCTTTTACTTGTTTTGGTAATTCATTAATACTTTTATATGGCATTATTTTCTCCCAGTTGAAATTTTACTTGTTGTTTTTTATTTACATTAAACTATAACAAAAGCCCATAAAGTAATTCTTAAAAAAAATTGCTACATTTTAAATAAATATATTATTTTTTTATAATGAACTTATAAATTGTAATTTTTATTTTTGATTAATACTCATTATGCTAGATTTAAAGGGTAATATTAAAAAAACAAAAAGGAATCAAAATGGCAACACAAGAAGTAACAAAACTAAAAGAAGAAATTGAAGTTTTAAAGGCTGACATAAAAGAATTGTCTTCTACTTTAAAAGAGGTAACTTCTGCAAAAGTGAATAAAAGTGCGAGTAAACTTGATGTTTTTGAAGATTTATCAATGGATGAATTAAAAGCAAAACTATATGAGTTAAAAACAAAAGGCTTAGATGAAGTTGGAGAGATTGAAACTAAGATTAAAAATGATCCTTTTAAAAGTGTTGCAATTACATTTGGTTTAGGATTTCTGGCAGCTTGGTTAGCTAAGAAATAAAATGTCAAAAGTTACAATTTCAGAATTTATTATTTCTGTTGTAGAACTAGTAGAAGCTCAAATAAAAGAAGTTGAATCTTCTTTAGTAAATAGTGCAAAGGGATTATTAATAAAACTTTTTGCACTTTCATTACTTGTTTTAGCATCTATCTTTTTCTTTATAGGAATAAAAATTTGGATAGAAAGTTATTTAGGTGAAATTTTCGCTTATTTTATAACTGCTTTAATAATTTTGATATTAGCATTGATAGTCTCAAAGGTAGCTTCATGGAAAATAGAGCAAAAAAGATAGAAAAACTTAATAATTTAGTATCTAAGTTAGAAGGTGAAGATTCTATATTTAGAAGAAAACCTAGTTCTGTACAAATTGCTAAGTTAAAATTAAAAGCAGTTGATCCTGGGTATGATATAGGTGATACATTGAAAAGTTTTAATTCCGGTGCAAAAGAAGAGTTAATAGCCACTTTTATATCTCAAAATTATGTAAAACCTTTTTTAATGAAACTATTATCTAAATTTTAAAATTAACTATTGAATTAATAGAAAGGATAAACAATGTTATCATGGTCTTTAACTTTTTTTATACTTGCGATAATTGCAGGGGTTTTAGGATTTTCAGGTATTGCAGGTGCTGCTGCAAATATTGCACAAATATTATTCTTTATATTTTTAGTACTTTTAATAGTGTCAGCAATTTCAAATGCAATTAGAGGTAAACGTCCTTAGTTTAGGACTAAATCTAGTTTTTAGAGTTATTTTTACAAACTCTAAAAACTTTTTTATTAAAATCTTGATTTGGCAGAATCTAAAGCCTCTCCCAGAGATTCCCAAGCACTATCAACTCCTGCTTTTAAATCTTCCCATGCATTATCACTAGCATTTTTTAGTTCAGAAAGTTTTACTTCTGCATTTGCTTGCATTGATTTTAATGTATCAATTTGCTCATAATACTCAATTTTTTTGTCAGCTTTTTCACCTTCTGCTTTAGCTTTAAGCTTATCTATTTCAGCACTCCATTCATCTAATTGTGCTTGTAGTTTTCTCTCATATTCTTTTTTCATACCCATAATGTACTCCTTTAGAATTATTATAATTAAGAGATAGATATATTTGTAATAAATATCCTTATTTATATTAGACTATAACAAAAATGAATAAATTAATCCTTAAATGAGATTGCTAGTATATTAAATAAAAGAGTATGTTTAATATTGTATAATCAATTATGATTATATTAGATTTTGAAACAAATACAATGAATTCCCAAGATGTTATTGAAGCCGCTGCTGTTAAGTTAGAGTTTGTAGATGGTGATTTTAAGGTAACAGATAAATTTCATAGATATTATCTTTCACGATATCCTGTAAATCCTTATTCTTATGAAATTCATAGACTTACACCTGAAAAAATTATTGCCCATCGAAATGGCGCTAGTTATAGTTCATTTTTCAATGAAGACGAAGAATTTATCGAATTTTGTAGTAGTGCAAAAACTTTGATTGCCCATAATATAAATTTTGAACTTAGACATCTTGATAAGCTTGTAAAGTTTGAAAATCATTTTTGTACAATGAAAGAAAATAAACATATAGTTAAAGCTTTAAATAAAAAGGGGAATATTAAAAATCCAAAGTTAGATGAGACTTGTGTTTTTTATGGAATAGATTTTGACCCTCTTTCATATCATAGTGCCACTTATGATGTAAGTAAAACATATGAAATATTAAGATGTATGAAAAAAACTTTTATATAATTAAAATAAGTAGTATGGATAAAAAATGGATTATTTGAGTATAAATAAACAAACTTGGAATAAAAGAACAAAAATTCATATTGATTCACAGTTTTATGATGTTGAGTCATTTAAAAAGGGTAAATGTTCTTTAAATAAGATAGAGTTAGAACAATTAGGAAATGTAGAAGAAAAAACTTTATTGCATTTACAGTGTCATTTTGGTTTAGATAGTTTGTCTTGGGCTCGCTTAGGTGCTGATGTAACTGGAGTAGATTTATCTTCAGACTCTATTGAGTATGCAAAATCTTTAAATTCATCTTTAGGTTTAAAAGCAAACTTTATTGAAAGTGATATATTTCAATTTGGTCTTGAAAATACTAAAAAATATGATATCGTATTTACTTCTTATGGTGTATTGTGTTGGCTACCAAATCTAAAAGATTGGGCAGAAACAATTGCTAAGTCATTAAAAGTAGGTGGAGAGTTTCATTTAGTAGAGTTTCATACCTTCAATGATTTGTTATCAGGTTATTCTTATTTTTCTAAGGATAAACCAGATATTGAAGAAGAGGGTACTTATACTGAAAATTGTGATGGTTCTAAATCTAAAATTGTCACTTGGTCTCATAGTGTAAGTGAAGTAATAAACTCTTTAATTAAAGCTGGTTTGAGTATTGATTCTTTTAATGAATATCCTTTTAGTCCTTATAATTGTTTTGAAAACATGGAGTTTGTAGAAGATAAAGGTTATCAAGTCTTATATAAAGGTCAGCAAGTTCCTTTAATATACTCAATAAAAGCAATAAAGAAATAAATTGTTATAAACTAAGAAGGTAAGAATAAATGATAGATTATAGAAAAAAACTTACATTACATAGAGAATTTTATCCTCTTGATGATATAAATGTTTCATTTGAAAGTGATAGAGGCAGAATTATCTCCTCTCCTGCTTTAAGAAGACTACAAAAGCGTACACAAGTTTTTGCTTTAGAATTAAATGCTTCTATTAGAACAAGACTTACTCATTCTTTAGAAGTTTCTCAAAATGCAAGATTTATAGCAAATATAATACTTCAAAAGTTAAAAGAAAAAGATAGTCTAGATAAATATGGTTTACAAAAGATGGAAAATGTATTTGTCTCAGTATCAGAGATGACGAGTCTTTTACATGATATTGGAAATCCTCCTTTTGGACATTTTGCAGAACAAACAATTAATGAATGGATAAAGAAAAATTTAGTAACTATTTTAAATGATTTTAAAACAAGTAGTGATGATGTTGTTGAATTAAAAGAGATGATTCAAAGAGATATTTGTGATTATGATGGCAATGCACAAGCAATAAGAGTTATAACTAAGCTCCAAAGACTTAATCTGTCATATACACAAATTTTATCAGTGTTAAAGTACACAAGAGGTGCTTATGAAAAAAGAGATAAAACTGATTCTTTAAATTATTTAAAAAAGAAGCCAGGATTTTATTATAGTGAAAAAGATTTTGTTGAGAATTTACAAAATATTTTGGAAGTAAAAAAAGGACATAGATTTCCTATAACTTATATTATGGAAGCTGCTGATGATATATCTTATTTAACAGCTGATTTAGAGGATTCTGTAGAAAAAGGTATTCTTTCCTTTAAAAAAGTTTATAACATCATAAAAGAAGAGTGTGAAAATAAAGATGAAAAATTTTTATTAAAAATAATAACGAAGTATTATGAAAAATCACAAAGTGATGATGAACCTTATCAGTTTAATATGTTTTTTACTCTTATGCGAGCTGAACTTGTAAAAAAACTTGTATTTCATGTATCGCAAGTATTTGTTGACAATCATAAGTCGATATTTGAAGGAAATTTCAACAGTGCACTTTTAGAATATGATAAAAATAGTGAATATTTTAAAGCAGTAGAGATACTACAAGATATATCTATGAAATATATATATCAAAATAAAGAAGTACAAACTTTAGAATTAAAAGGATATAGAATTATAAATACCCTTTTAGATATTTATAAACCATTGTTAGAACTTTCATCAGAAGATTTTTTAAAATTAACAAAAGATAAAAAAATTGATTGTTTTATTTCAATGCGTCTAATTAAAAGACTCTCTTCTAAACAAATTGTAGCATATAGAAAAGACATAGATATGCTTGACAAAGAAAACATTGAAAAGTATGAAATACTAGAATGGTATTATAGAGTTAGATTACTTGTAGATTTTCTTACTGGTATGACAGATGATTATGCCTTAGAAGAATACAAAGAACTAACTGCTTTAAAATACTAAATAAAAAAGCTAGAAGTAAAAACTCCTAGCTTTTTAAGTGATTTAATTTTAAATAATTTATCTATCATCCACCATACATTAAGTTTGGTAAGAATAATGTAATTTGAGGGATATAAGTTACTAATATTAACCCTGCTAAAATCGTCATTGTCCAAGGGAATGCCGCTACAATAACATCTTTGATACTCATACCAGTAAGACCAGATGTTACGAATAGATTCAGTCCAACAGGTGGGGATACCATTCCAAGCTCCATATTAACTGTAATAATGATACCAAAGTGAATTGGGTCAATTCCAAGTGCAACAGCAACAGGAAGTAATAAAGGTACCATAATCATAATAATAGCTGATGGCTCCATAAATGAACCAGCTAAAATTAGAAGTAAGTTAACCGCAACTAAGAACATGTATTTGTTTACATTTGCTTGAACTAATGCTTCAGTAATAGCTTGAGGAATATTCTCAATTGTTAAGAAGTGAGCAAATAACATTGCATTTGCAATAATAAACATAATCATTGCAGTAGTTTTTGCAGATTCTAAAGCTGTGATATATATTTTTGAGATCTTAATATCTTTGTAAATAAATACAGAAACAATAAATGCCCAAGCACAAGCTACAGCTGCTGCTTCAGTTGGAGTAAAGATACCACCATAAATACCACCGATTACAATAACAATTGTCATAAGGCCCCATGAAGCCTCTTTCATTCTTCGTAATCTTTCTTTAAATGGTTTAGGTTCAACTTTTTCAAAACCTAATCTTCTAGCACCAATATATGTAACAACCATCATCATAATACCAAGCATGATACCAGGAACAACACCTGCCATAAATAGTTTACCAATTGAAACTTCTGCTGTTACACCATATACGATAAGTACAATTGATGGTGGAATAAGAATACCTAAAGAACCAGCTGTTGCAATTGTACCAACTGCATATCTCTTTGGATAACCAGCTTGCATAATAGCTCCAAACATAATAGAACCAATAGCAACAACAGTTGCAGGAGATGAACCAGATACTGCTGCAAAAATAATAGATGCAAAAATAGCAGAGATTGGTAAACCACCAGGTAGGTGTCCAACAATTGATTTAGCAAACTCAATAATTCTTTGTGCCGCACTTCCTTTTGAAAGTAAGTTACCAGCAAAAATAAACATTGGAATAGCCATTAACGAATAGTGTTCAACTTTTTCAAACATCATTGCCGAAATTTCAATAGGAGAAATAGGCGTAAATAGTACTAATGTAACAAAAGTTGCAGCCCCTAAACAAATTGCAATAGGTGCACCAATAATAACTAGGAAGAAAAATATACCAAATAATACAGCAACACTCATTATAGCATTCCTCCTGTTTTCTTTTCTACTTCTTTAACCATTTTATTTAACTCTTGTATGTTTTCATTATCTTTATTTCTATGTGCACCAATTCCCATTTCAGCTAATACATGTTCAGCTTCACTCTCTTTTAAAATCTTTTCATGACTTGTTATAGCAATTACATAAAGTCTTTCTAATACTCTATATGCTGCAAGTGCAAAAGAAATAGGAATAACTAAATATACAATCCACATTGGCATATTCCAAAGGTCAATTGATCTTTCATCTAAGTCAATAACTAATAATAAATATTTATAACCATAAAAAGAAACTGTTATTAAGAAAATAAGAGTTACTACATGAGAAATTAGTAACATAACTTTAGCAATTCTTGTTGGCATAACATCTAAAACAATAGTTACAGCAATATGTGCATCTTTTTTGAAACAATAAGCTGCAGCAAAAAATACACTCCATAAGAATAAGAATACACTTAATTCTGATGCCCAAGTTAATGAAGCATCAAATACATATCTTGCAACAACATTAAAAAATGATACAGCAACACCACCAGTGATACCTATCACTGCGATTGATTGATTTATCCAACCAATTATTTTACTTATAATATTAAATATAGCCATATTTTACTCCGTTGCTAAAGCACCTTTGATAAGGTCTTCACCGATACTATTTTCATCATAGAACTCAGGGTAAATTTTACTAACAGCATTTCTCCAAGCATCTTTTTGCTCTTCTGTTAAGTGAATAATTTCTAATTTACCAGTTTTTTCAGCATACTCTTTGATTAATTCGAATTGATCGTCATTTAACTGTGCAGCAAACTCTCTTTCTTTTTCAGTAGCTTCTTGCATAGCTTGTTTTACATCTTCTTGTAAATCAGCTGGTAAAGAGTTCCAGAATTTTTGAGACATAACAACTAAATAACCTAAGTAACCGTGGTCAGAAATAGTTAAGTATTTTTGAACTTCATGGAATTTTTTAGTATAAATGTTAGAAATTGGGTTTTCAGCTGCATCAATAACACCTTGTTGTAATCCAGAATAAACCTCAGAGAAAGGCATCATTTGTGGATTAGCACCAACAGCATGGAATTGAGCTTCTAAAACTTTAGAAGACATAATTCTAAATTTTTGACCTTCAGCATCTTCAGGTAAAATTAGAGGTTTAGTAGAAGAAGATAATTGTTTGAAACCATTATCCCAGAAAGATAATGCAACATAACCTTTATCAGTAACCATATCTTTTAGTTTTTGACCAACTTCACCATCTTGAACTCTATGTAAGTGATCAACATCTTTGAATAAAAATGGTAAATCAAATAAAGCTAATTGAGGTACAATTTTACCAAACTTAGAAAATGACGGTGCAGCCATTTGAACAGAATCTAATTTTAATGCTTTTAAAACAGCATTGTCTTTATATAACTGAGAAGATGGGTAAACTTGAACGTCAATTCTACCATCAGATAATTCTTCAAGTCTTTTTTCAAAGTAATCAGCAGCTTTTCCCTTAGGTGTATTAGGACTTACAACGTGTGAGAATTTAAGCACAAATTTTTCAGCAGCAGGCTTAGCTTCAGCAGTTTTAGTCTCCTCTTTGTTGTCCCCACAACCTGTGAATAATAATAGTGATGCAACTGCAACACTTGATACTATCCCTTTCATTGTTTTAGTCATATTTTTCTCCTTAAAAATAAATTGAGAAAAGTATAATCAAAAGATATGTAAAACTTATGTATAAAATTACAAAATATAAAAAAATTTGCAAAATAATTTTTCTGTAGATATTGAAGTATAGCAGGTGTTACGAATATCAATAATATAATTAAATCTTAAAAAAGTACTACCAAAAGAAGTACTCTTAAGGAGATATTTATCTTAACCATGCTTTAAACAAAAAAAAAGTATAATCCCCCACTTTATGAGGAATATAAAGATATAAATAACAAAGGATAAAGATGGGATGTAATTTAGACTTACTTACTTCTTTTAAAGACAATTGTGGTTTTGGTTTGATGGCTGATTTAAAAAGCAGACCAAGTCACGAGAATTTAGAAGATGCTATTACTTCGCTTGAGCGAATGATGCACAGAGGTGCAGTGGCAGCAGATGGTAAAACTGGAGATGGTTCAGGGTTACTATTATCAATGCCAAATAAATTTATGAGAAAAATAGCTAGTGAACATGGAATTGATTTACCAGAAAAATATGCAGTAGCTATGATATTTGCAAAAGATTTAGAAGATATCGAAACTTTCAAAGAACATTGTGAAGAGAATGATTTAAAAATTCTTTTAACAAGGGAAGTTCCAGTAGACACTGATGCATTAGGAGAACAGGCATTAGAAAGTTTACCTCACATTATTCAAGTATTTGTTGGACCAAATGCACTTATGACATCAAAGAGATTTGATGCGATGTTATATTTAACAAGAAAAGAATGTGAACACAAATTAGTAGATAAAAAAGATTTTTATATTCCAACATTTTCATCTAAAGTAATCGCGTACAAAGGGCTTGTAATGCCTACGCACATAAAAAAGTTTTATATTGATTTAAGGGATGAGGATTTTCAAATTTCTTTCTCTTTATTTCACCAAAGGTTTTCAACGAACACTTTACCTCAATGGAGATTAGCACAACCATTTAGAACAATTGCTCACAATGGAGAGATTAACTCTGTTGAAGCAAATAGAGTTAATGTTCAAATAAAATCTGAAAACCTAAAATCTGAAGTTTTTACAGATGAAGAATTAAAAAGAATTTTACCAATTTTACAAGTATCAGGTTCAGATTCGGCGTCATTAGACAATATGTTTGAGTTTTTAGTTGTAAATGGTGTTGATTTTTTCAAAGCAGCAAGAAGTTTAGTTCCTGCGCCTTGGCAAAATGCTCCACATATGGATTCTGATTTAAGAGCATTTTATGAATATACTTCAACAGTAATGGAAGCGTGGGATGGTCCTGCAGCTGTTTCACTTACTGATGGAAGACATATTGGATGTTTAATTGATAGAAATGGTTTAAGACCTTCTAAATATGTTATTACTAAAAATCATAAAATATATATTACATCTGAGTATGGAACAATTGATATTGATGAAGATAATATTAGTGAAAGAGGAAGATTACAATCAGGACAGATGATTGGACTTGACCTTAAGCACGGAAAAGTTTTAAAAGAAGAAGATATCAATGATTATTTAAAATCATCACAAAACTATGTTAAATGGTTAAATAATGACATGGAGTACTTACAAGAGTATATCGATGAATCATTTGTTGATACTGATGATTATGAAATGGATGATTTAGAAAAAAAGCAAAAATACTTTAATATTACATATGAAGTACTAGATCAAATGATTGATCCTATGGCAAAAGATGGAAAAGAGCCTGTTGGTTCGATGGGTGATGATACTCCTTTAGCATGTTTTTCTACTGTAAATAGAAATTTTACTGACTTTTTTAGACAAAAATTTGCACAGGTAACAAACCCTCCAATTGACCCATATAGAGAAAAAATCGTAATGTCTTTAGAGACTGGTTTTGGTCATATCCATAATATCTTAGATGAAAAAGCAGAAGATGCAAAAAGATTAAAAGTAGCATCTCCTATTTTGATGAAAGAAAAGTTTGATGTATTAAACTCTTTTGGTAACCCAACGTCTCCAAGATTTGATGAATATTATAAAAATCAGGTTTTCTCAACTACTTTTGAATCTGATTTAAAAGCATCTTTAAAAGAGCTTGCAAATAAAGTTGAGAAAGCAGTTAGAGAAGATAATGTTTCTGTTGTTATTCTTTCTGATAAAGATATTGACGAAAATAAAAAATTAATTCCTATGGCTATGGCAGTTGGTTTTGTAAATGAGTCATTAATTAAAAAAGGTATTAGACATAAAGTTTCAATTGTAGCTGTTTCTGGTGAAGTTTATGATCCACATATGTCAGCAGTTATGATTGCATATGGTGCAAGCGCAATTTATCCATATATGATGTATGCTTCTGTTGTAGAGTTACATAAAACAAAAGTATCTTCAAAATATGAGATGCAAAGATTACTTAAAAATACTCAAAAAGCATTAAATGCAGGACTTCTTAAAATCATGTCTAAAATGGGTATTTGTACAATTGCTTCTTATAGAAACTCAAGATTATTTGATATTATTGGTTTAAGTGATGAAATCATTAATGACTGTTTTGAAGGTTCACATTCGGACTTAGCAGGTCTTACTTATGAAGATATTGAAAAAAGAATTGAGAAGTTACATTTTAATGCATTCTTCGATAATAAGCATATTTTCCCTCTTGATTTAGGTGGTTTTTACAAATATATAAATGATGGTGAATACCATGATTATGGTCCAGCTACAACAAGAGCAATGCATAATAAACAAGCAAAAGATAAGGAAGATATTTCTGATTTTAAAAAGCTTAAAGAGCTTGTTGAAACAAGAGATAAAAAGTTTATTAGAGACTTCTTTGAATTTAATTCTGATAAAAAAGCTATTGATATATCAGAAGTTGAATCAGTAGAAGATATTTTCAAAAGATTTGCAACGGCGGCGATGTCTTGTGGTTCTATTTCTCCAGAAGCTCATGAAGCAATGGCAATGGCTATGAATACTATTGGTGGTATGTCAAACTCTGGTGAAGGTGGAGAAGATCAATCTAGATTTAATACACTTAGAAACTCTAAAATTAAACAAGTTGCTTCTGGTAGATTTGGTGTTACTCCAGGATATTTAAGAAGTGCTGAAGAAATTCAAATTAAAGTTGCACAAGGTGCAAAACCAGGTGAAGGTGGTCAATTACCAGGACATAAAGTAACTCCACTTATTGCTTCACTTAGACATACAGTTGAAGGTGTTACTCTTATTTCACCTCCACCACATCACGATATTTATTCTATTGAGGACTTAGCTCAGTTAATTTTTGATTTAAAACAAATTAACCCAGAAGCAAAAATCACTGTTAAATTAGTATCAACAATTGGTGTTGGAACTATTGCAGCTGGTGTTGCAAAAGCTTATGCAGATAGAATTGTTATCTCAGGTGCTGATGGTGGTACAGGAGCTGCTCCTCTTACATCAATTAAGCATACAGGTAATCCTTGGGAAATGGGTCTTGCAGAAGCACATAATGCTTTAAAAGCAAACCACTTAAGAGAATCTGTACATGTACAAACAGATGGGGGATTAAAAACTGGTCTTGATGTAGTAAAAGCTGCAATGCTTGGTGCTGAATCTTATGCATTTGGTACAGCTGCACTTACACTTCTTGGGTGTAAAATTTTAAGAATTTGTCATACAAATAAATGTTCTGTGGGTGTTGCAACTCAAGACGAAGATTTAAGAGATCACTTTACTGGAACAGTTGAAAGACTAATTTCTTACTTTACATTTATTGCAGAAGATGTTAGAGAAATCCTTGCTTCTTTAGGTTATAAAACATTAGAAGAAGTAGTTGGTAGATCTGATTTATTAAAAGTTATTGATGATGAATTTGCACAAAAATTTGATTTCCAAAATGTTCTTAGAAAAATTGAAGGAATAGATACTTGTCAAAAAGAATCAAATGTTCCTTTTGATAAGAATAAATTTGAAAAAGAGTTACTTAAAAAAGTGCATAAAACAATTGAGCAACCAACTACTCCAATTAAAGTTAAAGAGACTATTACTAACTTAAATAGATCATTTGGTACTTTAATTTCTGGTGAAATTGCTAAGTATTACGGGGATGAAGGTTTACCTGATGGTTCTATTAATATCTTCTTAAAAGGTATTGCTGGTCAATCATTTGGAGCACTTTTATCAAAAGGAATGAACCTATACTTAGAAGGTGCAGCTAATGATTATGTTGGTAAGGGAATGAATGGTGGTAAAATCATTATAAATACTCCTCATCAAGGTCCAGAGTTTGCAGGTGCTGGTAATACTTGTCTTTATGGTGCAACAGGTGGTAAGCTTTATGTTAGAGCTGCTGCTGGTGAAAGATTTGCCGTTAGAAACTCAGGTTGTATATCAGTAGTTGAAGGAACTGGAGATAACGCTTGTGAATATATGACAGGTGGTATTGTAGTAATCTTAGGTAATACAGGTATTAACTTTGGTGCTGGTATGACAGGTGGTTTATCTTTTGTTTATGACCCAGAAAAATTATTTGTAGATAAAATGAATCAAGAACTAATAGAAGCAGTTAGAATTGATACAGATGATACAGAAAGAGAAAGACTTTTCTTAAAAAGATTATTAATGGATTATTTAAATGAGACTGAGTCTGAAAGAGCTGAGATGATTTTAGAAAACTTCAGAGCTGAAATTAGAAACTTCTGGATGGTTAAACCTAAAAATATGACAGTGTTACCTCTAAATCCTGAGGAGGGAGATTAAGATGTTAAACTTTACTAAATTTGAAAGAATTAGTCCTGAAAAAAGAGACGTATTACAAAGATTAAAAGATTATAATGAAGTTTATCAAGTTTTTGGTAAGCATAGAGCAAGAGAACAAGCAGATAGATGTATGCAGTGTGGTGATCCATATTGTCATACAGGATGTCCTCTAGGAAACTATATTCCTGCATGGTTAAAGCAAACTTCTGAAAAGAATATGCAATTAGCATTTGCTTTATCAAATGAAACATCTCCTTTCCCTGAAATTTTAGGAAGAATTTGTCCTCAAGATGTACTTTGTGAAGGTGCATGTTCACTAAACACTGGACATGGAGCTATTTCAATTGGTGCAATTGAAACTCATGTTAGTGAAAGAGCATTTGAAAATGGAATGAAACCAACTTTTACTGATAAAAAAGTTGATAAAAAAGTTGCAATTGTTGGTTCAGGACCATCTGGAATTTCAGCAGCTACATTCTTACTTAGAAAAGGTTTCGAAGTAGAAATGTTTGAAAGAGAAGACAGAGCTGGTGGACTTTTAATGTATGGTATTCCAGGATTTAAACTTGATAAATCTACAGTTGAAAGAAGAATGAACTGGTTAATTGAAGCTGGTATGAAACTTCATTTAAATTGTGAAATCGGTAAAGATAAGTCTGCAAAAGAGCTTGAAGAAGAGTTTGACGCAATTTATTTAGCAGTTGGAGCTAAAAAAGGAAGATTTGCTGGTGTTGAAGGTGAAAATGCTTCAAATGTACACTTAGCAATGGAGTTCTTAACAGGAGTTCAAAAAAGAAATCTTGGAAATACAGATATTGAATTTATTGATGTACAAGATAAAAATGTAGTTGTAATTGGTGGTGGAGATACTGCTATGGACTGCGTTAGAACATCTGTAAGAGAAAAAGCAAGATCTGTTAAATGTCTTTATAGAAGAGATGAAGCAAATATGCCAGGAAGTAAAAAAGAAGTTGTTAATGCAAAAGAAGAGGGTGTTGAATATCAATTTAATGTAAGTCCTAAATCTATTGTAATTGATAACAATATTGCAACTGGTGTTGAGTTATTAACTACTTCTATGAGTGAACCAGACGAATCAGGAAGACAAAGAGTTGTTATTAATGAAGGCAGCGAATATATAGAAGAAGCAGATGTTGTAATTATGGCATTAGGTTTCTCTCCAGAGGTTCCAGAATTCTTTAAAGAGTTAAATGTTGAAACAAACTCTTGGGGAGCGGTTGAAACAAACAACTATGTAACTTCAAACAAAAAAGTTTATGCTGGTGGAGATTGCCAAAGAGGTGCTCACTTAGCTGTAACTGCTGCATTAGATGGTAGAGAAGCAGCAAAAGAGATAGTGAAAGCTTTATCATAGTTATGTTTGACTATAACTCATTCACAAATGCAGTTATAAATGCAAATAAAGAGTTATATGGGTATATAAATACTCATATGACTCAAGCTGACCTAGAAGAGTCTTCTTTGATTGGATACGGAGGAGATAAAACTCTAAATATTGATATCATTGCTGAAAATATTTTTATAAAATACCTTTCTTCTTTTGGAGATATTTATTCTGAAGAAGCAGGTAATGTATCAAATAACTCAAATATAAAAATCATAATTGACCCTTTAGATGGGAGTCATAACTTTGCATCAGGATTAGAGTACTACGGTACTTCTGTAGCAGTTAAACAAGATGATGAATATATTGCTGGATATGTATGTAATTTATGTACTGCAGTTTTAATTTATAGAGAGAATGAAGATATAAATAAAATAAATATTTTGACAGAACAATTTTTAAGTTCATATGAAAATAGTAATCCGAATATATCAATATTTGAAAGAGCTTATGCTTATCCAAAAGTAACTCAAAAACTAAAAGAAAATTCTATTAAATATCGAAGTCCAGGGGCTGCTGCACTATCTCTTGTAAATGCAAGAAATTATAAATTTGTACTTTTTGCAGGTAAATTAAGAGAGTTTGATATTGCTGCTTCATTGTATATAAATAAGGACTTAGAAGTCTTCAAAAATGATGAATTCTTAATTATCTCTAAAAACTATAGCAATTTAGTACTAATTAAAGAAATAATTAAAGTTTTTTAGGTTATAACTCCAAAACTATATTTTACTTGGGGAAACGGTTTATGTCATTAATTATAACAGATGATTGTATCGCATGTGATGCATGTAGAGAAGAATGTCCAAACTATGCGATTGAAGAGGGTGATCCAATATACGTTATTGATCCAGATAGATGTACTGAGTGTGTAGGTCACTTTGAGGAACCAGCATGTATTGAAGTATGTCCAGTTGATTGTATCATTGTAGATCCAGATAATCAAGAAACAATGGAAGAATTACAATTTAAATACGAGCAGCTTCAAGAAGAAGAAGCGTAATGGCTAAAGTAACAACTATTATAGACATTGGGTCAAACTCAATGCGTATGGTTGTTTTAGAAAAGAGTAGTAGATTTTCTTTTAACTTAATTAACGAGACAAAAAGTCGTGTTAAAATTTCTGAAGGTTGCTATGAAAATAGTGGTAACCTTCAAGAAGCTCCTATGCAAAGAGCTTTTAATTCTTTGCAGTCTTTCTTAAATATTTCTAAAGCACTAAAATCAAGAAAAATTATTTGCGTTGCTACATCAGCACTAAGAGATGCACCAAATTCAAAACTTTTTACAAACAAAGTTAAAAATGAATTAGGTCTAAATATTAGAATTATTGATGGACCTAAAGAAGCTTATTATGGTGGTGTCGCTGCATTAAACTTAATACATGGTCAAGAGTTTGTAACTGTGGACATTGGTGGAGGTTCTACTGAGTTTGCATTTATAAAAGATGGACAAATTGTTGACTGTATATCCCTTGATGTAGGAACAGTAAGATTAAATGAACTGTTTTTTTCTAAAGGTGATTTAGTAGGTGCTAGAAATTATATTTTAGAAAAACTTGAAGAAGTTAAAAATTGTGGTCTTAGTATTCCAAATACTGTTGTTGGTATTGGAGGAAGTATTCGAGCTCTTAGTAAAATCATAATGAAAAAAACTGAATATCCTTTAGATATCTTACATGGTTTTTCATATATAGTTGATTTAAACTCTTATATTTTTGATGATATTTTAAGGGCTAAGAATAATAACTCTTTAAAATATATTGGTGTAAAAAAAGATAGATATGACACAATAAAAGAGGGTACTTTTATTTTTAAAACTATTCTAGAAGAGTTAAAAACTACAAGAGTTATTACTTCTGGAGTTGGTGTTAGAGAAGGTGTTTATTTAACTGATATTTTAAGAACTAATAATTGTAAATTTCCAGCAAACTATAATGTAAGCGTACGAAGTTTGCTTGATAGATTTCAAGTTTGTCCTAAACAAAGTGCTTACTTAGGTAATAATGCAAGACAAATCTTTGAAGCTTTAAAACCACTTCATAATCTAGATGATAAATATAAAACCCTTTTAGTTATTGCTTCAAAGCTTCATTCAATTGGTACAACACTTAACTTTTATAAATCAAATGATAACACTTTTGATTTTATATTAAATGGTTTAAATTATGATTTCTTACACTCTTCAAGAGTAACAGTTGCTCATATGATTAAGTTTTCTAAAAAAAGACTACCTAAAAAAGAAGACTTACAAAAGTATTCAAAACTATTACCTTGTTTTGAAACTATGCAATGGCTATCTTTTATGATAAGTCTTAATTTAACAATTAATCAAGATATGTCTAGTCCAAAAGTAACTTATAAACTTAAAAATGACAGGTTAAAACTATCACTTGAAAGACCTATATATTTAGTAGAAAGTGAAGTTAAAAAGATTCAAACTCCTAAGGGTGTAAAAGTAAAAGTAGTTTCATGAAAATAGCTATTGTAAAACTTTCTGCTATGGGTGATATTATTCATGCTATGGTTGCCTTACAATTTATCAAAAAAGCTAATCCTTCTATACAAATAGATTGGTTTGTTGAAAAAATATTTACAGAAGTATTGGAAAATAATCCTGATATTGATAATGTTTTTGCTCTTAATTTAAAATCTATAAAAAAGAAAAAAACAGAATTTTTTTCACAAATTTCAATTATAAGAAAATATTCAAAAAATAGTTATGATTTAGTAATTGATGCCCAAGGTCTAATTAAATCAGCAATTGTTTCAAAACTACTTGGAAAAAATAGGGTAGGTTTTAGTAAAACTTCTACTAGAGAGAGTTTAGCTTCTTCTTTATATAATAAAATTATTGACTCTGATTATTCTAAAAATGTTATTGAAAGAAATTTAGATATTTTATTAAAGCCTTTAGATATAGAGTTTAATAAAGAGTCTATTTTAAATAAAAGTCCTTTTCTTTTTTTTAAAGAGAGCTTTGATTTTAGTGATATATTAAACAAAGAAAAAAAGAATATATTGCTTATAGTAGGTGCTAGTTGGCCTTCAAAAATATATTCTAAAGAGAAATTCGCTAAAATAGTACAAAATATAGATGAGAATTTTATTATTGCTTGGGGTAATGAAGAAGAAAAAAAAATTGCAGAATTTATTTCAAGTTCTTCAAAGGCTGTTGTTTTACCCAAATTAAGTTTAAATGATTTGAAGTCATTGGTATCAAAAGTTGATTTACTTATAGGAAATGATACAGGTCCTACTCATATGGCATGGGCTTTAAATATTCCTTCTATAACTATATTTGGTTGTACTCCTGGGTATAGAAATACTTATGAAACAGATATAAATAAAATTATTGAATCAAAATCTAAAGTTGATCCTGAAAGATTAAATAAAGAAGATTATTCAATAGAAAAAATAGATGAAAATGAAATAATAAAAATAGCGAAGGATTTATTGTTTGAAGGCAAACGTTAAGGAATATTTAGTATATTATATATATGTCTTTTTTAAATTTCTTTTTACTTTTCTTCCTAAAGCTCTTGTAAAACAGATTTTAATTTTATGTGCAAAACTAGCTTTTAGATTTAATAAAGAACATAAACATATTGCAAAAGTGAATTTAGATTTAGCTTTTGAAAATACTAAATCTGATGATGAAAAAAATAGTATAATTTATGAGTCATATAAGTCTCTTCTTTTTAATATGTTTGAGTTTGTAGAGAATCAAGTTTTATCTAAAGAGGAAATATTATTAAAGGCAAATATTATTAATGCTTCTTATGTAGAAGATGCTATTAAAAAAGGTAAAAAAATTATATTTTTTACTGCTCATTATGGTGGATGGGAAATTGCATTACCTCATACAGCACTTAAATTTGGAACACTTGCTGTTGTAAATAGAAAAATGAATAATCCTCTAATTCAAGATATGTACAAAAAAGCTAGGAATAGAAATAATATCATAATGCTAGATAAAAAGACAGCTGCAAAAGGAATGTTGAAAGCATTAAAACAGAACAATCATGTAGCAGTTGTAATTGACCAACACATAAAAGTTGGAGAAGAAATTGAATTCTTTGGAAAAAAAGTAATGGCTACTGATTCAACGTCAAGATTAGCTTTAAAATTTGATGCAGTACTTGTTCCTCTTTTTTGTGAAATGAATGATTTTAGGGATTATACAATTAAAATAGAAAAACCAATTGATGTAGCTACTTATGAATTTAAAACAGATAATAAAATAAAAGAATTAACACAAATACAAAATAATATTATAGAAAATCAGATTAAACATAAACCAGAGCAATGGTTTTGGCAGCATAAGAGGTTTAAACACCTTTATAATAAATTATATAAAGTAAATACATGAATAATAAGCCTAAATATAATATTTTTAAAAATACAAAATATGCTCTAGATGGATTTAAACATGCTTTCAATACAGAAAGCTCTTTAAAGTTAGAACTATTATGTGCAATTTTTATTATTATAGCAATAGTGTTAATTGATGTTTCATTGGTATATAAACTTGTTCTTTTTGTTACGGGTATTTTGGTTTTGATTGTTGAACTTGTAAATTCTGCAATAGAAAATGTAGTTGACCTTGTAACTAAAGAGTATGATCCTTTAGCTAAAATAGCAAAAGATATTGGTTCTACTGCTGTTATGTTTACAATTGTGCTACATATAATTTCATGGATAACAATACTACTGTGGGCATGAATTTAAGTATTGGTAAAAACTTTGTAGAATATGCTACAAAGTTATATACAAATAATGATAAAGAAATATTTTCCTTTGAATATGATAATCAAAAATATTGGTTAAAAAAAGCAAGAGCTACAAAATCAAACTTAATTCATAAATTTTTTTATAAACTAACTGATATAGATATACTACTACCTGTTGAAAAAAAAAGTGCTAAAGAGAGTTTAATATTTGAAACTACTAAAATAGAAAGACTAAAAGAAAAAGGTATTAATACTCCTAATATAGCTTTTAAAAATGATGATTTTTTTATTTTAGAAGATTCTGGAAAGATGGTGAATTCTTATATTAGAAAAAGAGATATAACAAAAGAAAAGATGTATTTTTATATTGATTTAATGTTAAAAGAATTAGCATTAATTCACAATAATAGTGAATATCACGGTGGAGCACAAGCAAGAAATTTTATATATAAAGAAAGAATAGTGACAGCAATTGATTTTGAAGATAGCTTTGATAAAAGTATTTCTTTAGAGACATTACAGTTTAGGGATTTAATTTTATTTTTGTTATCTTTAACAAAAACAAGAGCAAGTTTTGCATTGAATTATAATTTCATTATTAATCAATATATAAAATTAGTACCCAAAAATAAAAACTTCAAAAATAAACTTCAGAATTTAGCAAATAAGATTTCCTTTTTTATTTCTTTATATGAAATAGATTTTATAAAAAGAATGATTGGTAGAGATGGACAAGGTTTCTTCAAGCTTTTTATTATTTTAAAAAAATTAGAAGGTTAATATAATGAATCAAATAGTTATGTCAAATGTACTAAATACATTTAAAAAACTTGTTCTATCAAATTTATTATTTTTATTTTTAATGTCACTTTTTAGAGTAGTGTTTTTTAATTATTATTCACCATTAGATAGTTTTAATGGATTTTATTTAGATATTTTAAATACTTTTATTTTAGGTTTACGAATTGATTTGACTGTGATTGGATATATTCAAGCTATTCCAACAATATTATTAATAATTTTGTATTATATAAAAAAAGAAAAACTATTATACTATTTTGAAAAAATTTTAATTTATTATCTTTTTATTTGTTTTTTTATAGTGAGTCTTTTTTTATGCGCTGATTTTGGTTTTTATTCATATTTTAAAGAACATATAAATATTTTATTTTTTGGGCTTTTAGATGATGATACAAAAGCTTTAATGATAACATTTTGGCAAAATTATAATGTGATACTTATTTTAACTATTTTCGTTTTTTACCTAGCCATTTTATTCTTTTGTATTAAGAAAATATTTACAATTGAAAATAAAAATTATAATTCTTTTTTAGGATTAAAAGTATCAGCATTAATTTTCTTAATTATATTTATATTAAATTTTTTAGCTATAAGAGGAACATTAGGAATGTATCCTTTGGGAAAAATGATTCCTAACATTTCTACAAATGAGTTTATAAATAAAGTTTCACATAATGGTTTTAGGGCTTTTACAAATGCATTAAGTGCAAGAGAAAAATACTTAAAAAAGAAATATGATTTACTAAAAGTAACTGGATACAAAGGAAACATAGAAAAAGCTTTTGAAGTTTATAAGGGTAATAATGAAATCAATAGAAATGATTTATTAAAAAATATTACATACAAAACTAATAAAATCGATGATAAAGAATACAATGTAGTTGTAATTATGGTAGAGAGCTTTGGAATGCCAATTTTAAAATATCAAAGTAAGAATTTTAATATATTAGGAGAATTAGAAAAACATTTTAAAGAAGACACTCTTCTAACAAATTTTATTTCAGCTGGAAATGGTACTATATCAAGTCTGCAAGCACTTCTTTTAAATATACCTCATAGACCTGGTTCTTTTGCTTTTTCTCAATCAATTTATAAACAAACTCAGTTTACATATTCTCCTGCTTTTCTTTATAAAAATCAAGGTTATGAAACTAGTTTTATATATGGTGGCGATTTAAGTTGGAGAAGTTTAGGGCAATTTATTAAACATCAAGGTTATAATAATGTTGAAGGTAAGATAAATATCTTTAATAATTTAGAAAATATTAATAAAGATAAAGATGAATATTTTCATCCTTGGGGAATATTTGATGAATATTTATATTCACATATTCTAAAAAAACTTGAAAAAAGTGATAAAAAACAGTTTATAGTAGCACTTAGTACAAATAATCACCCTCCATATAATATTCCTAATGACTATGAGTCTAAAAGTTTAATTTTTAATGATGAGCTAAAGAAACATATAACAGGTGATTTTGATTTAGCAAAGCAAAGATTTAAGTCATATGCTTATGCTGTTGACCAAGTAGGAGTATTTCTTAATAAATTTAAAAAATCTAAATTTAAAGATAATACTATAATTGTAATTACTGCTGACAATAATACTATTGATGGAATAATGAAATACGATGAAAATGAAATTCTAAATTCTCGAAATATACCTTTATATTTTTACTTACCAAAGAAGTTGAAAAATAAATTAAATATTGATACAAAAGTTGCTGGTTCACATAAAGATATTTTTCCTACACTTTATAATTTAACTTTAAATAATCAAGATCATATATCTATAGGAAAAGACCTTTTTGATTCTACTTTAACTCATTATGGTTTTAATGGAGCATTAGTTGTAAATTCTAATAAAGAAGCAAAGAAATTTAAAAGTTTAAGTATAAAAAATGAACCTAGTTTAGAATATTATAAAGCATGCTTAGCAATATCTGAATATTTGGTTAAATACGAATATGAAAAAAGTAAGGAAAATAAATGAGAATAGCAGTTATTGTAAGAAGCCTTAAATATGGTGGGATGGAAAGAGCAGCCTGTAATCAAGCTGATGCTTTTTATTTATCAGGACATGAAGCTGATTTAATTTATTTTTCAAATAAACAAAAGCAAATTGAACCTCGCCAAAAAGATGTAAATGTTATACAGATTGATTTAAATAAGAAGATGAGAACTTCAATTGCTGGTCAAACTTGGGATTTATTTTCTCGATTTATAAATGTATTTTTTAGAAAGTCTTATCCTTTATTAAAAGGTTTTTATACAAGCAAAATATTTAAAAAAGAGTTTGCAAAATTAGAAAAAGAGAAAAAATATGATTTGATTCTAGTAAGAGGACAAGGTACTTTTGAACAAATTTGGCAATATAAAAATAAAAGAACAGTAAGAATTTGTGTAAATGTATCAAAAAAAACAAAATCTTCTTTTTTAGATAAAATAATGAGTAAGTGCTATTATGAGAATGTAAGAGTAAATTGTAACTCAGATGGTTCAAAAGATTTTTATGTAGAAAAATTTAAAAGAGAAAACATTACTCCTTTATCTTTAGACTCAATTAAAAATCCTTTTTTTACAGATAAGGTTTTATCATTGTCAAAAGAAAAAAATAACAAAATCCCAAAAGAACCTTATATTTTAGGTTTAGGAAGACTTGTAAAAACAAAAAACTTTGAATTATTGATTGATAGTTATTTTGAAATGAAAAACAAGTTTAATATTCCTCATAAGTTGGTTATTGTTGGAGATGGTGATGATAAGGAGTTTTTGGAAGAAAAATGCAAGACATTAGATATTGAAAAAGATGTTATATTTGCAGGATATGAAAATAATCCTTACCCATGGATAAAAAACTCAGAAATAATTGCATTTACTTCAAAAAAAGAGGGGCTTTCAAATGTATTAATTGAAGCTATGTGTTGTAAAACAAGAATCTTAATAACTAAATCACCAGGTGGTATGTTAGAAATGATGCAAGGAAAACTGGCAGAAAATATTGCAGAAAATGATAAAACTGATATTGCAAATAAAATGAAAAAAATTTTAGATTATGAAAAAGAGTTTTATTTTGATGATTATGAAAAAGCACTTTCATTATTTGAACCTTCTCAAATAGTTAATAAGTGGTTAGATATGTATATAAAAAAGGATAAGTGATGTTTAGAGAAATTGATACTTTAAATAAAGAAAAAAGCTACAATATCTTTATAGTTAGAACACCTTTTCAGCTTATTAATGCATATGAAACAAAGTATTATTTTAAAAAAGAAGATGCTATTTTAATTATTATTGATAATGGGGCAGATAATAATAAAAAACAACTAACAAACTTAATCTATGATGGGGTTTGGGATAAAGTTATAAGATTTGGGAATGAAGATAAAAGCAATTTTTTTAACTATATAAAGATAATAAAAAAGTTAAAAAAAATTAATATTGATTCATTATTTATTGGAAGTGGCTTTAATAAAATGCAGCAAGTTCTAGTTGCAAATATCAAATCTAAATATACTTGTTTCTTTGATTCTGGAACTAGTACAATGGTTACATACGAAGCTTTTAAAAAAAATAAAATAAACTTTTCATCATTAAAAAAACTAAGATTTAACCTATTTGGATTAAAAACTAAAATTGATAAAAAAATAGATTTTTTTACAATGTTTAATTTAAAAGAACTACCCAACCATAAAATATTTAAAAATAGATATGAATTTATGAAAAATAAATTTACTGATTCTTCAGATTCAAAATCCAATGAAGTTTATATTATTGGACAAAGGTTTGTAACTGCAAATATATTAGAAGAAAAAAAATATATTCAATTTCTAGAAAATGTTTTAGATAAATATAAAAACTATAAAGTTAATTATTTAATGCATAGAAGTGAAGATAAGAATTATTTGATAAAAAATGGATTAGAAAAAAAGTTAAATATTGTAAATAGTACTATGCCTGGTGAACTTTTCTTTTTATCTTTATCAAATAAACCTGATTATATAATAGGTACTGTATCAACCCTAATTACATCATTGAAGTATATTTTTGATGATATATCAATTATTTCATATAAATTTAAAAATGAAGATTTTAAGAAAAATGGTGATTTATATTTATTAGAGTATGAAAATATGAAAAAAAATAATATTGAGATTGTAGAAATTTAAAGGATAGGTATTGAATATAAATGTACTTGACTGCACATTAAGAGATGGTGGTTATATTAATAATTGGAATTTTGAAGATAAAAACATTATTGAAATATTATCATTGCTTGCAAAATCAAATGTAGATATTTTAGAGTGTGGTTTTTTAGATAAAGATATTGAAAAGAATAGTAATTGTACACGATTTAATAACGTCAATAAAATTGATAAATTACTTGAAAAAGTAGAAAAACACAATAGTAGTTGCGTTGTAATGGTGGAGCTAGGTAAATTTAACTTAAACAGTTTACCAAATAAAAAAGATGTAAAAATTGATGGAATAAGATTCTCTTTTAGAAAATCAGATTTAGAAGAGGCATTAGTTCAAATGAAAATCATTGTTGAGAAAGGTTATGAACTTTTCATTCAACCTATCTCTACGAATAGCTATTCTGAGCTGGAATTAATTGATCTAATAAAAGAGGCTAATACTTTAAATGCAAAAGCTATATATATTGTAGATACACAAGGCTCAATGTTTAAAGATGATTTTAGAAGGCTATATTATTTATTTAATGAACATTTAGAAAAAAATATTGCAATAGGGTTTCACTCTCATAACAATATGCAGTTATCATATTCAATTGCAATAGATTTTATAGAGATTGCAAGGTATAGAGAGATTATAATAGATTCTTCAATTTATGGTATGGGTAGAGGAGCTGGAAATTTAAATACAGAGTTATTAGCTGACTATATAAATAAAAAGATTGAAAACAAATATGAAATTAATTATATACTTGAATTAATAGATAGCTATTTTAATTCACTGTACAAACAAAATAATTGGGGCTATTCTTTAGCACACTTTTTATCCGCTTCTTTAGAGTGTCATCCAAACTATGCATCTTTTTTATTGAATAAAAAACATTTAAATATAAATGAAATAAAAGATATATTACAAGGTATTCCTGATAATGAAAAGTTTGAGTTTAATAAAACAGTAATTGAAAAGATTTATCTTGAGTTTAATAGTAATAAAAGAATTAAAATAAATGAACCAAACTTAGGAAATAAAAATATACTACTTATTGGTTCAGGAAAAAAATTAAATGAAAAAATAGATTACATAAAAGAGAATTTAGACAAATATATTATAGTTTCATTAAATCATATTCCAGAAAACCTTGATGTAGACTATGTATTTTTTAATTCAGAAAAAAGATATTATGAAT
The DNA here is from genome assembly GCF_004118855.1 of Arcobacter sp. CECT 8983. NCBI lineage: Bacteria > Pseudomonadati > Campylobacterota > Epsilonproteobacteria > Campylobacterales > Arcobacteraceae > Arcobacter > Arcobacter sp. CECT 8983. The sequence continues at coordinate 493,895 of NZ_PDKF01000004.1, forward strand.
TTAAAGATGAGTTAAATGGAATAAAGGTAATAACAACTTCAAATTTATCTTTTTCTTTAGATTATGTTATAGATTTTGAAAAAGTATCTTCTTTAGAAGAACATTATAATGATAACTCGGCAGTTATGTTTATCAATTATTTATGCCAAATTGGAAAAAAAGAAGTTGAAATTGCTGGTGTTGATGGCTTTGATAAAAATTTAGATAACTACAACTATTCTGAATTTGATAAAATTGTAGAAGATAAAGCAATCGATGAGTTGAATGAAAAAATTCTTAGTGGATTAAAAATCTTATCTAAAAAAATAGATATTAAGTTTTTGACAAACTCAATTTTTAAATCAAAACTAAAACAAAAAATAGTAGGAGTTATCCCTTCAAGGTTTGCTTCTACAAGGTTACCAGGAAAACAATTAGCAGATATTTGTGGCTTACCAATGGTTATTCATGTTTTAAAAAGGGCATTAAAATCAGATATTTTAGATGAAGTAATAGTTGCAACAGATCATGAATCAATAGTTAAAGAGGTTGAAAAGTATGGTGGAAGAGCAATATTAACTTCAACAAAACATCAAGATGGAAATGCAAGGATGCATGAAGTTTCAAAAACTGTTAATGGTGATATTTTTGTCTTAATAAATGGAGATGAACCTTTATTAGAACCTAAACATATTAAAGAATCAGTAGAAGGTCTTATTAATTCAAAAAGAGCAGATGCTTCAGTTTTAGTTACTCCATATGAAGAAAGAAATAATACAACAAATTTAAAAATGGTACTTAATAGAAATGATGAAGTTATGTTTATATCAAGAAGTGATATTCCTTCAGATGCAAGAGAAGAGAAAAAACCTATGTGGAAAGGTTTTTACATAGTTTCATATTGGAAAGAGTTTTTAGATAAGTTTGTTTTAGAATTTGAAGAAACTGAATTGAATCAAAGAGAAACTACTGATCAAAATAAGATTATTGAATATGGATATGTTTTACAAGCTGTTAAAACGGAAAGTAATGCAATAAGTGTTGATACACAAGATGACTTAGAAAAAGTTAGAAAAATGATGGAAAATGATAAAACTTATTTAACTTATAAGGATGAAATTTGATTAAAGTTATTTTCTTTGATTTTGATGGAGTTATTTTAGATTCGATGCCTATAAGAGATTATGGCTTTAGAAAAATATTAGAAGAATATCCACTTGATATTGTTGAAGATTTTATTAAATTTCATCAAGAAAATGCAGGCTTATCAAGATTTTATAAAATAAAATATTTTTATTCTAAATATTTAAATAAAGATATTAGAGAAGAAAAAATACAAGAATATGCTACAAAGTTTTCTGAAATAATGAGATCTGAATTGCCTAATGAAAAATATTTAATCTCAGAAACTGTAAGTTTCATCAGAAATAATTATAAAAAAATGACTTTTCATATTGTCTCAGGCTCTGAACAAAATGAATTAAGATTTTTATGTGAGCAATTAGGGTTAAGTAAATATTTTAAATCAATAGAAGGCTCGCCTACACACAAAAATGATTTGGTAAAAAATATTTTAAATAAAGAAAAATATATATTAGATGAATCAATTTTAATTGGCGATAGTATAAATGATTTTAATGCAGCATCTATAAATGGAATAAAGTTTTATGGGTTTAATAACCCAAAGTTGAGATTAAAAGATGAATATTTAAATACAATTTCAGAGTTAGAGGAAATAGTAAATTGATTAATTATAGTAAAACAAATTGGTTTTTAATGTATGTATATTTTTATATATTCATAACACCTTTGCATTTTTCTAAGTCACAATTATCTGTTTCATCATTATTGCTTTTATTACTAGCAATATTTAAGTATAAAAAAACTTTATTAATAAAAATAAAAGAGTATGCTTTTTTTACTCCTATTTCTCTTTTTTTTGCTTTTATTTTATATATTTATCTAAGCACACTTTGGAGTAATCCTTTTTCAGAGGGCTTAGAACATATAAATACATTTTATAAATATTATTTTTTGTTTGTACCTGCAATTTTGGTTTCATTGAATAAAGAGCAAGCAATTATAGGAATAAAAGTATTGATTTTTAGTCTTGGATTTTATTCAATCTATTCAATTTTGATTTATTTAGGTTTTTTTAATTCTAAAGTATATGGTTTTCAGTCATCTAATCCTACTGGGCATTTAAGATATTTAATATCAACACAATACATGGTTATTGCATTTTTTACAGCTTCATTGTTTTCTTTATATGCTAAAAGTAGTAAAGAAAAGTTAATATTTTTAATTGTTGCACTTTTGTCCTTTTTTGCATTATTTATTAATAATAGTAGAACTGCACAGTTGTCATTTCTTTTTATTTTTATTATATTTCTAATAATATCTTTAAAAAAGTATTTATTTAATCTTAAACTAATACTTATATTTTTAATAATTGTATCTTCAAGCATCAATTTTTTATATCAAAATAACAAGTTAGATAGGTTTGTAGTAGCTTACAATCAAAGTCAACAAGTTTTTTTACAAAATCAATACAATGGTAGTGTAGGAGTAAGGCTTTACTTTAATAAAGCAGGAATTGCAATATTTAAAGATGACCCTCTTTTAGGTACTGGACCTAAAGATAATAGAATTATATTACAAGAGATACAAGAAAAAGACCAAAACTATAATTCAAAAATATATAATCATTTTCATAGTGAACATATAGATATATTAACAGCATATGGTATAATTGGATATTTTTTAATATTTTTATCTTTTACAACATTGATTTATAAACTAAAAAAAGAACCATTATATTATTACTTGAGTTTAGCAGTTTTTCTATGTTTGTTTTTTAATTCTTTTGCAAATAAAACATTATCAGTTAAGCCTTTAAACTATGTATATATTTTGTTCTTTCTACTTTTTGCTATAATTGCACTAAAATCAATTGATATAAAAAAGGGAAAAATTGAAAATAACAGCTAATATAATTACATTAAATGAAGAAAAAAATATAGAGGCTGTAATAAAATCAGTACAAGAAGTTTGTGATGAGGTTTTAGTAGTTGACTCTTTAAGTACTGATAGAACTTGTGAAATTGCCGAAAATTTAGGTGCAAGAGTTGTAAAACAAGAGTATTTAGGTGATGGTCCTCAAAAAGCATTTGGTGAGCCACTTGCAAAATATGATTGGGTACTAAGTATTGATGCTGATGAGAGATTAGATTTAAATGCAATTGAAGAGATTAGAAAACTTGATTTAGATAATACAAAGTATGATGGGTTCTCTTTTGCTAGAAAGACTTATGTAGGAGATAATTTTATTAAGCTTTGGTATCCAGATAGAGTAACAAGACTTTATAATAGAACTAAGTGTGGATATTCAAAATTAAAAGGTCATGCAAAGGTTGAAGCTAAAAATATTTGTGATTTAAAAGCTGATATGCTTCATTACTCTTATGAAGATTATATTCATATGATTAGAACTACTGAAAAGTTTATAAAAAGAGGAGCACAAATCTCATATGATGCAGGAAAAAGAGCAAACTCTTTAGACCCTTTTATTCATGGAGTAGGAGCTTTATTTAAAGCTTTAGTTTTAAAAGGTGGAGCTTTTCATGGGATTCATGGTTGGAATGTTGCTGTGATTTCTGCATATAGCTCTTATATGAAATATGCTTTAATGCTTGAGATGCAAAAGAATGACAAATAAAAAGATTTTAGAAGTTTGTTTATCTCCTGATTTAGGTGGTTTAGAACTTTATATGAGTAGATGTACAAATGAATTATCAAAGAGTTTTGATGTTTCTTGTGTAGTTGCTTCAAAATCAAAACTAAAAGATTTTATTCAAGATGTTCAAAAGTTTGAAATAAATAGGAAAAATAGCTTTTCTATAAGAGCATCTTTAAAATTAGCAAAAATCATTGATAAACAAAATATTGATATTGTTCATCTTCATTGGACAAAAGACCTTCCAATTGTTGTTCTTGCTAAAATCTTTTCAAAAAGAAAACCAAAGATTGTACAAACAAGACATATGACAATGACAAGATTTAAAAGTGATTTTTATCATAAATTTTTATATAAAAATATTGATACAATTATTTGTGTTACAAAAGCTTTAGAAGAGCAAATAAAAAAGTTTATTCCTCAAAATATTAGACCTAAAACTTTAACTTTATATCTTGGAGCAGATGAGAGCAAAGCTTTAAGTGATGAGCAAATAGCAGAGTTTAAAAAAGAATTACTAGTAGAAGACTCTTTTATGTTAGGACTTGTTGGAAGAATTAATGAGTTTAAAGGACAACATTTACTTATAGAAGCTATGAAGCTTTTAAAAGCAAAAGATTTAGATATCAAAGCTTATATTATAGGGTCTCCTATGAGCGAAGATTATTTGCAGCAATTAAAACAAAGAGTTATAGATTTTAATTTAGAAGAACAAGTTTTTTTTGTAGGTTTTACAAAAGAACCACATAAGTTTATGCAAGCTTGTGATGTAGTCTTAATGACTTCAAGAAATGAAACTTTTGGATTAGTTACCATTGAAGCTATGAGAAATGGTAGTTGTGTTATTGGCTCAAATTCTGGTGGGGTTTTAGAGATAATAGATGATGAAAAAACTGGGTTACTATTTGAAAGTGGAAACCATGAAGATTTAGCTTTAAAGATAGAAAAGCTATATAAAGATGAAACTTTAAGAAAAGATCTTGCAAAAGCAGGTCAAAAAAAAGCAGAAGAGCTTTTTGATAATAAAAAACAGTTTAATAAATTAATTGAATTTTTTATGTATCTTTAGTTTACTGTTAATAAATTTATATATAAATTTTAAGTAAAATAATATAGATAAACTATAAGGTAGAACTTGAACTTCAAATTTGAACTAAATGAACAATATAAAAATACAAAAGAATTTTTATTAAATATAAAAAAATATTTCCAAGAAAACTCAAATACTATTCACAAAGCAAGAAATGAGTTAAAAATAATTAATTATGGCGATGTACAAACAGTAGTAAAAGCTTTTAAAATACCAAATAAAATAAATCAAATAGTTTACGCATATTTTAGAGATTCAAAGGCAAAAAAATCATATAAAAATGCAGTAAAATTAAGAAGCTTAGGTTTAAATACACCAGAACCAATAGGATATATAGAATTTTATAGAAACTTTTTATTTAAAGAGAGTTTTTTTATAGCTAAAAAATATGAGTATGATTTTACAATTAGAGAACCTCTTCGAAATAAGACCCTAGAAAATAGAGAAGAGATTATAAAAGAGTTTGTAGAGTTTACTTTTTCTTTACATAAAAATAATGTATATCATAAAGATTTTTCAGCAGGAAATACTTTAGTAGCCATTAAAGATGATAGTTATGAATTTTCAGTTGTAGATATAAATAGAATGGAATTTAAAACTATTGATTTAGAAACTGGACTTGATAATTTTGCAAAACTTTGGTTAGATGAAGATGATATTATTTTAATAGCAACTACTTATGCAAAACTAGCGAAAGTTGAGAAAAACCAAGCAATAAATATTTTAAGAAAATGTGATAAAAAACTAAAAGAATTTGTAGAGTTTAAAAGAAAAGTTAGAGGTAAAAAATAGTGAATCTTCTTATTACTAGACATGATAAAATTGGTGATTTTGTTGTAACTTTGCCTTTAATTAAAGCTATAAAAGAACAATATCCAAGAACCAAAATTACAGTATTAGTTAGTAAAATAAATTTTGATCTTGCAAAAGAGATAGATTTTATAGACGATGTAATTTTATTTGATAAAGATAATTTAAATAAAACATTAGTTGAAATAAAAGAGAAAAAATTTGATGCTAGTATTAGTGCTTATATAGATACTATTTTAGGAAAACTTCTTTTTAAAAGTGGTATTAAAATTAGAGTTGCTCCTGCTACAAAAATAGCACAGATATTCTTTACAAAAAAAATAACCCAAAGAAGAAGTAAAGTAGAAAAAACTGAATGGCAATATAATCTAGATCTAGCAAAAGCAATTTTTCCTAATATTAGTTTAGATTTCTCAAGACCAGTAATTACAACACATACTTCATATCAAGCAACTAAAAAAAGAGTGATATTGCATCCAGGCTTTGGAGGAAGTAGTGATGGAAATTTATCTTTAGATGATTATATAAAACTTGCAAGAAAAGCAGCTCAAACTTCATATAAAGTTGTTTTTACTTTCGGACCAGATGATAAATCATCAAAAGAGTATATATTTTCAAGACTTACTTCTACTGAAAAAGATAAAGTTGAGCTTTTTGATTCAAAAATACCTTTATTTGAATTTACAAAATATATTGCATCTTCTTATCTTTTTATTAGTACTTCTACTGGTCCTATGCATCTTGCAGGGGCAACAAATACTAAGACAATTTCATTTTTCGGTGATTCTTTATTTGCTAGTTCAAAAAGATGGGCAACAATAAGTGAAGAAGAAAATCAAAATAATTTTATGCTTTCAAGTGAATACTCAAAAGAAAAGTATAAAGAAATAGAAAATTGTTTAATGGAACTTTTGCATGAGTGAGAAAATAGTTTTAAATAAAAAGTATTTTTTAGCAAAAGGTGGTGAAAGAAACTGTTATATTCATCCAAAAGATGAAAATAAAGTTATTAAAGTTGTTCATAGAAATGAAAAACACAATGAACAAAATAAGTTAGAATATAAGTATTATAATTTTTTACAGAAAAGAAATAAGCCTTTAACCCATTTGACTAAATGTTATGGTTTTATAAATACTAATTTAGGTTTGGGATTAATCTACGAAAGACTTAAAGATTATAATAACAATCCATCTAAGTCTTTTAAATTTTTTTTAGAAGAAAAAATATTTACTAGAGAAGAAGAAGACAAGTTAGTTAGTGAGTTAAAAGACTATTTATTTCAAAATGATATTTTGTTTATTGATGTAGATTTAAGTAATATTTTTTGTCAAGAGTTTATGGAAAACAAATATAAACTTGTAATAATAGATGGACTAGGTGCAAGAAGATTAAATTGGAGATTTTATACATATCTTTATTCTAAGACATTTACTAGATATAAAATAAAAAAACAATGGAAAAAGTTTTTTCAAAACTTTAAAAAGTATAGTACTTATTATAAATAAAAGGGAAAAATAAGTTGAGCTTTATAAATTTAAATAAGAAAAATTATTTAGGTAAAGGTAGAGAACGAGCATGTTATTTACATCCTGAAGATGATTCAAAGGTAGTAAAAGTAGTTTATAAACCTTTGGAAAATTTAAATCAAAATGAATTAGAGTATGAATATTTAAAATATTTAGAAAAAAAAGATATTCCTTTTTCTCATTTATCAAAATGTTATGGGAAGGTTCATACAAATCTAGGTGAAGGCTACATTTTTGAAAGAATAAAAGATTATAATGGTGAAACTTCAACATCTTTTAAAAATGTTGTAATGAATGGTCTTCTTTCTTCAAAACTTGAAATTGAACTTTTAAATGAATTAAAAAAATATTTGCATGAAAATAGTATTATTTTTGTTGATGTAGCTTTGAGTAATGTATTTTGTCAAAAAATTTCAGAAGATAATTATAAATTAGTTTTAACTGATGGAATAGGTGGAAAAAGAATGGGGCTTAAATCAAAATTGTATTTATATTCAAAACTTTTCACAAAATATAAAGTAAAAAAACAGTTAAAAAAACTAGACAGTAGATATAAAAAAGTGATTAAACAAGGAATTGAAGCTAAGACAAGGTTATTAAGTGAATAACGCACCCTTTTTTTGGGATAAGTATTCTGACCAACCAAGTGTTATAAAAGATAAGACTTACAAAAAAACTATGAGAAAGAAGTATATTTTGGATTATATCAAAATGCTTTTTTCTTCATTTTTTATTTTGCCTCTTGCTATTTTAGTCATGAAACTATTTCGAGGTAAGGAAGAACTTTCAAATAAAGACTTTATCGGACTTGGAGTAAATCTAGATAAAGATGATGGGAATAATATACAACAAGAACTTATAGAAGAACTTGGTGTTAAAAATCTTATTATTAGAATACCTCTTTGGGATATGCAAAATATTGATTCTTATGTAGAGTTTGCAAAAAGTTTTAATCAAAACTCACCTAAAAATATTTTACTAAATATCATGCAAGACAGAACTCATATTGAGAACAAAGAACTTCTAAAAAAAGATTTAGAACTTATATTTTCAAAGTTTAGTTCTTTTGTAAGTGAATATCAAATTGGAACTACTATAAATAGAGCTAAGTGGGGATTTTTTGCTGTAAAAGAGTATTTAGAAGTTTTTAAAATAACTCAAGATTTAAGAGATGAAAAATATAAAGGTTTGAAGTTAATAGGACCTAGTACAATAGATTTTGAATATTACTATAATATAAGGGCAATGTTTAATCTATATAATATAAAATATGACAAGGTAAGTTCTTTATTATATGTAGATAGACGAGGAGCTCCTTCAAATACTCAATATGGCTTTTTTGATACAAAAAATAAGATTGATTTACTTTATTCTTTATGTAAACTTTCATTTAAAACAAACGATGAGGTTTATATTACAGAAGTTAATTGGCCCCTTTCAAATACAGCTCCTTTTGCTCCAACAAGTGAACATGAGTGTGTTTCTAACGAAGAATACTCAAAATATATGCTTGAATATTTAGAAACTGCAAAAAAAAGTAAAAAAATACAAAAAGTTTTTTGGCATCAACTTATAGCCCCTGGTTATGGTTTAGTTGATAATAGAGATGGTAAAATAGTGAAATTGCAACAATTTTATGCGTTAAAAGAGTTCTTGAATGAAAAATAAAATGAAGATTGAAAAAATATTTATAGAGATACCAACTTGGCTTGGTGATGCAATAATGACAACTCCTGCTATACAAAACTTGATAAAAACTTATCCAAACGCAAAGATAACTCTTCTTGGCTCTTTTGTTTCAACTCAAGCGTTAGGTAACTTTAAAAACATAGAGAAAGTTATAGTTGATGATACAAAAAAAGAAGGAAATAGATATTTAAATCTTTATAAATTAGCTAAAGAAATAGGAAAAGTTGATTTAGCCCTTTCTTTTAGAAGAAGTTTCTCTTCAAAACTTATGATGTTCTTTGTAGATGCAAAGAAAAAGTTTAATTATAAAAGGCTACAGAAAAAACAAATACATCAAGTTCTTAGATACAATGATTTTGTAAACTATGTTTTAAAATTAGATAATAAAGCAGGAGACTTAAAACTATATTTTCCTGCTTATAAATACACTAAACCAACTCTTGGAATAAATCCAGGAGCTACATATGGAAGTGCAAAAAGATGGTACCCAGAAGAATTTGCAAAAGTAGCAATTGAAATGTCAAAAACTCATGATATAGTTATCTTTGGTGGACCTTCTGAAACTGATATTGCAAATGATATTGAAGCAATACTTTTAGCAAATGAAATTAAAAGCTATCAAAATCTTGCAGGAAAAACTACAATACCAGAACTTATAGAAAAAATAGCAGGTTTAGATATCTTTATAACCAATGATTCTGGTCCTATGCATGTTGCAGCAGCATATAAGGTAAAAACTGCAGCTATTTTTGGACCAACAAGATTTAAAGAAACAAATCAATGGAATAATCCAAATGAAAATATAATAACAAAAAACTTAGAGTGTGCACCTTGTATGAAAAGGACCTGTCCACTTAAACATCATAATTGTATGAAGTTCATAACTGCACAAGATGTTTTAAAAGTTTTGTAGTAATTTAAAAGTAATATTATTTTAATAGAGTATAATATATTTTATTACTACAATTTAGGAGACTTATGCCTGAAAATAGAGAATATATTTCAGAAGATGAGATTGATTTAAGAGAATTACTTAAAACATTATGGTCATATAAAAAGTTTATTATTATTTTGACAAGTTTAACTACAATCTTTTCAATTGTTTATGTGATGTTATTAAATCCTAAACCTATATATAAAGGTTCTCTTTTAATAAAAATAGGTGAAATTAAAACACAATCTTCTTTAGAGTTAATTGATAATCCCTATAATTTAAAATACTTAATTGAATCAGAATATAATATTGAACAAACACCTAAAAAGAAAACTGAAACGGGTATAGAAGTTTCTATTCCACGTTCTGCTAATTCACTTATAGTTATAAATGCAAAATATTATTCTAAAACTGATATTAAAGATAAAATTGAAAATATTTATAATGACTTAGTTAAAAATCAAAAAGAAAAATTAAAAATGTATAGTGAGTTTATATCTACTAAAAAAATTGGAAGTATAAAAATAGAAGAGGACTCTATAAATAAACCAAATAAAAAACTTATTGTTTTAGTTACTTTTTTATTTGGGTTTATTTTTTCTATAATTCTAGTGTTTTTCTTAAAATTTATTAAAGATATGAAAAAGAAAAAAAACTTTAATTGAGATTTTCAAAGTTATTATAACTTGAAATAAATACATATGATTAGCATAGGTTTCAATTTGGAATAATCATATTAAATAATAGTTTTAAAAGAATATACTATAACAAACTTGTAAGAAGAATATAGCTAAAATATTAAAATAAAATTACAGATAATATCAAGGATAAGATTATTAATGCTTAATAATAAATCATATAAAATTGCAATAGCAGGTACAGGATATGTTGGTTTATCTAACGGGTTACTTCTGTCTCAACACAATGAAGTAGTAGCTTTAGATATAGTTCCAGAAAAAGTAAAATTATTGAATAATAAAAAATCTCCAATTGAAGATAAAGAAATAGAAGAATATTTACTAAAAGATGATTTAAATTTTAAAGCAACTCTTGATAAAAACGAAGCCTACAAAGGTGCTGATTATGTAGTGATTGCAACTCCTACAGATTATGATCCAGAAACAAACTATTTTAATACAAAGTCAATAGAATATGTTATTACAGATGTTTTAGAAATAAATCCAAATGCAACAATGATTATAAAATCAACTATTCCAGTTGGGTACACAAAAAATTTAAGAGAACAATTTGATACAACTAATATAGTTTTTTCTCCCGAATTCTTAAGAGAGGGAAAAGCTCTTTTTGATAATTTATATCCTTCAAGAATAATAGTTGGTGAAAAGACTGAAAGAGCAGATATATTTGCTAATCTTTTAGCACAAGGTGCAATAAAAGAGAATATTGATATTTTATTCACTGATTCAACGGAAGCTGAAGCTATTAAACTTTTTGCAAATACTTATTTAGCAATGAGAGTTGCCTATTTTAATGAACTTGATTCATATGCTTTAAGTCATGGATTAAATACTGAACAGATTATCAAGGGTATTGGACTTGACCCAAGAATTGGTATGCACTACAATAATCCATCTTTTGGTTATGGTGGATATTGTTTACCCAAAGATACAAAGCAATTAAGAGCAAATTATGAAGATGTACCATCAAATTTAATAGGTGCAATAGTTGAATCAAATACTACTAGAAAAGATTTTATAGCAGAAAGTATTATTAAAAAACTTCATCTAACAGCAAAGAATCCCATAAATATAGATACTAATAAAAAAGTTGGTATATATAGACTTGTAATGAAAAGTGGAAGTGATAATTTTAGATCAAGTGCTATACAAGGTATTATGAAAAGAATTAAAGCAAAAGGTATTGAAATAATTATTTATGAACCAAATCTTGAAGATGAATCATTTTTTAATTCAAAAGTTTATAAGAATTTAGATGAATTTAAAAAAGATGCAAGTGTGATAGTTGCAAATAGAATTTCAGAAGATATTGCTGATGTGGAAGAAAAAATTTTCACAAGAGATATATTTAATTCAGATAGCTAAGGATTTTTTTTGATTTACGACTTTTGGAAAAATTATCAAGATATCTTATCTTATGACCAAGCCTTAGCTTTTGATTATAGACTTGATAATATAGTACTAAAACTTAATGAATTTTTTCAAAGACTTTTAATAGAACCAATTGAAAAAGAAGAGATTTCTTTGTATTTAGCTGGTTCATGTATTAAATCAGATAGTTTTAGAGATTTAGATATGATTTTTCCTATGTCAGAAGATAGAGAAACTCTTAATAATGCTTTAAACAAAGATTATTTTGAGTATGAAAATAATTCTTATACATATAGATACAAAAACGATATTTATCAATTAGTTTTTAGAGAGAAGTTTAAAAATGCAAGCTTGCAAGAACTTGTCGATGGTTTTGATTTTGATTCTACAAAAGTTGCTTTTGAGTGTATTTACAATACAAAAAAAAGACTTCTTACTGTGGTTTCTTGTGAAATGAGACAAGAGTTTATTACTTATATAAATACTAGAGTAAATAACCTTTGTAAAGTTAGTGTAAATCCTTTTGTTTCCTTACAAAGATCAATTCACTTTTTAAAAAGAGGTGATGATGTTCCTTATAGCGTATTTTTAGATATCTGTGAAAAGATAGCAGAACTAAAAATTAAAGAAAATGAAAATATAGAAAAGCACTTTGATAGACTTCAAGGTAATCCAAATAAATTAGAAAATATTAAAGATGCAATTTCAAACTTTATTGAACACAAAATAGAAGAGATTGAGGAAAAAAAGTGAAATATCAAAAAAGCTTTTATCAAATAAAATCAAATGATACTATTTTTGAAAAAATCAAAAAAGAGAAAGAATCTATAGGTTATTATAACCTTCCTTTTCAAGATACAAAAGAGATAAAAGAATTTTCAACAACTGTAAAGCAACAACACATTGTAGTAGTTGGTATTGGTGGAAGTTCTTTAGGTACTTTTGCAATTCATGAATTTTTGAAAAATAAAGAAAATGATAAAAAGCTTCATTTTTTAGAATCAACTGATCCTATTGATTTACAAAGAAGAGTAAAAAAGATTGATTTAGATGATGCTTTATTTATAATTATCTCTAAGTCTGGAACAACAATTGAGACAATATCTATTTTAAAATACTTGTCTTCTAAGATAGAGTTAACTAATAAAAACACTGTATGCATCACTGAAACTGATAGTAAATTAAGTATTTTTGCAAAATCAAGAAATATAAAAATATTTGATATCCCTAAAAATGTAGGTGGGAGATTCTCTGTTTTTTCAAATGTAGGTTTACTACCCCTTTCAATTATGGGTTTAGACATAGATAAATTATTAGAAGGATGCAAAGATATTTATAATAGTTTTTTCTCTAAAGAGGATTATTACAATATTATTATGGAAAAAGCAAGATTTATAGTTGAAAATAAAAATAGATTTAATATAAATGTTGTTTTTTCATACTCATCCTTACTTGATGGTTTTAATAAATGGTATGTTCAACTTTGGGGTGAAAGTTTAGGAAAAATAAATATAAATGGAACCAAACAAGCCTTAACACCTGTGGGACTTTTAGGTCCAATTGATCAACACTCTTTTTTACAACTTATAATGGAAGGTAAAAGAGATAAAACAGTTACTTTTATTAAAATTGAAGATTTCAATGATGATTTAACTATCCCTAATCTTTCATTAAAAGGATTAGAAGAACTTGATTATCTAAATGAAATCAAGTTTAAAGATTTAATAAATAAACAAGCAGATTCAACTATTCAAGCAATTGAAGATTTAAAAGATGTACCATTTGATGTAATTACAATTCAATCTCAAGATGAGTATAATATAGGAAAACTTATGTTTACCTATGAGTTATTAACTTCTATCGTTGGAAGTTTTGTTCAAATAAATACATATGATCAACCAGGTGTAGAAGCTGGAAAAATTATTTTAAAAAAAAGTTTAAAGAAGGAAGTATAACTTGAAAATATTAGTAACGGGTACAGCAGGTTTTATAGGTTTTCATTTAACAAAAAAACTTCTTGAAAGAGGAGATAAAGTAGTAGGGTTAGATAATATTAATGACTACTATGATGTAAATCTTAAATATGCAAGATTGAATGAACTTGGAATAGATAAAAATGAAATTAAAGAAAATAAATTGATTCAATCTTCAATTTTTTCACAACATAAATTTATTAAAATAAATCTAGAAGATAAAGAAGCAATGAATAAACTTTTTGAAAATGAAAAGTTTGATGCTGTATGTAATTTAGCAGCTCAAGCAGGAGTAAGATACTCGCTAGAAAATCCTCATGCTTATATTCAATCGAATGTGGTAGGGTTTATGAATATACTTGAGTCTTGCAGAAATTATGATGTAAAGAACTTATCTTATGCTTCTTCTTCTTCTGTATATGGACTAAATAAATCTCAACCATTTAAAACTACTGATAAAACTGATACTCCCATAAGCCTTTATGCTGCTACAAAGAAATCAAATGAATTAATGGCACATACTTATTCTCATCTTTATGGAATCAAAACTACAGGACTTAGGTTTTTTACAGTTTATGGTCCATGGGGAAGACCAGATATGGCACCTATGATTTTTGCAGATGCAATTACGAATAATAGACCAATAAAAGTATTTAATCATGGAAATATGAGTAGAGATTTTACATATATAGATGACATTGTTGATGGTATAATAAAAGTAATAGATAATCCAACTGATTATAAAGTATATAATATAGGCAATAATGCTCCTGTATCCTTAATGGAGTTTATTAAGACTCTTGAAAATTCAATAGGAAAAGAAGCCCAAAAAAATTTTATGCCAATTCAAGATGGTGATGTAGAAAGTACATATGCAGATGTAAGTGATTTAGTAAATGATTTTAATTATAAACCAAATACTAAACTTTCTAAAGGGATAGCTACATTTATTAAATGGTACAAAAGTTACTATTCTCAAAAAGAAGGTATTCTATGAATAAAAAAATATGTGTTATAGGTTTAGGTTATGTTGGATTACCTTTAGCTCATGCTTTTAGTAAAAAATATGAAGTTATAGGCTTTGACATTAATAAATCAAGAGTAGAAGAATTAAACTTAGGTTATGATAGAACATTTGAACTTTCAGAAAGTCAAGTTAAAGAAGCTCTTTCAAATGGTATGAAATTTTCATTAGATATTAAAGATATTAAAGATTGTACTGTTTATATTGTAACTGTACCAACACCTATTGATAGTTCAAATAGACCAGATTTAACGCCACTTATAAAATCATCTCAGATGATTGGTAAAATTCTTAAAAAAAATGATATTGTTATTTATGAATCTACTGTTTATCCAGGTGTTACAGAAGAAGTTTGTGTTCCTGAACTTGAAAGAGAATCTGGAATGAAGTTTAATAATGATTTCTTTTGTGGGTATTCTCCTGAAAGAATTAATCCAGGAGATAAAGAACATACTGTTACAAAAATACTTAAAGTGACATCTGGTTCAACACCTGAAATAGCAACAATTGTTGATGAACTATATTCTTCTATTATCACAGCTGGCACTTTTAAAGCTACATCAATAAAAGTTGCGGAAGCTGCAAAAGTTATAGAAAATACGCAAAGGGATGTAAATATAGCTCTTATAAATGAATTGGCACTTATTTTTGATAATGTAGGAATAGATACTAATGAAGTAATAGAAGCAGCAGCTACAAAATGGAACTTTATTAAATTAAAGCCAGGTTTAGTTGGAGGGCATTGTATAGGTGTAGACCCTTATTATCTTACTTTTAAAGCAGAAGAATTAGGTTATAAACCAAACCTTATTTTAGGTGCAAGACAAATTAATAATGGTATGGGAAAATACATTGCTGAACAAACTGTAAAACAAATGATTAAAAATGATAAAAAAATAAAAGATTCCAATATTTTAATATTAGGAGTAACATTTAAAGAAAATTGTCCAGATTTAAGAAATACAAAAGTTACAGATATAGTAGATGAATTAAGAGAATATGGGGCAAATGTAGATATTTATGATCCTTGGGTTGATTTAGAAGAAACAAAACATCATTTTCAGCATAAATTAATGGCTATAAACCCATTTGAGTCTGATAAAAAATATGATTCAATAATTATTGCAGTGGCACATCAACAATTTATTAAATTAACAGAGGTTGATTATACTTCAATTTCAAATGGAAAAAAAATATTAATAGATATTAAAGGGATTGTGAAAAACCCTACATGGAGATTATAAAAATGTCAAATAAAAAAAGATTTGCACTTATAGGTGCTTCTGGTTATATTGCACCAAGACATATGAAAGCTATTACAGAAACAGGAAATGAATTAGTTGCTGCACTTGATCCTTATGATGGGATAGGAATTATGGACTCTCATTTCCCTCAAGCGAGTTTTTTTACAGAATTTGAAAGGTTTGATAGATTTATTGATAAGTATCATAGAGAAAATGAGAAAAAAATAGACTATATTGGAATTACTACTCCAAATTATCTTCATGATGCACATATTAGATTTACACTTAAAAGTGGTTGTGATGCAATTTGTGAAAAGCCATTAGTACTAAATCCTCACAATATTGATCAGTTAAAAATAATAGAAGAAGAAACAGGGAAAAGAGTAAATAATATTCTACAATTAAGACTTCATCCTTCAATTATTGCATTAAGAGAAAAAGTTCAAAAAGAGTTAGAACAAAATCCAAATAAGATTTATGATATAGACTTAACTTACCTTACAAGTAGAGGAAAGTGGTATTTTGTATCTTGGAAGGGTGATGAATCAAAATCAGGTGGGATCGCATCTAATATTGGTGTTCATTTTTATGATATGTTATCTTGGATTTTTGGTGAAGTAAAAGAGAATATTGTTCACTTAAAACAACCAGATGCAAATGCAGGGTTATTAAGACTTAAAAATGCAAATGTAAGATGGTTTTTATCTGTAAATTATGATTACATTCCAGAAGAAGTAAAAGCTCAAGGGCAAACTACATTTAGATCAATTACTGTTGAAGGTGAGGAAATAGAGTTTTCTGGTGGATTTAAAGATTTACATACAAGATCTTATGAAGAAATCTTAGCTGGCAATGGATTTGGATTAGAAGAAGCTTATGGGTCAATAGATATTGTTTCTCAAATTAGAAAAATGACACCTATTGGATTAAAAGATGATTATCATCCTTTTTGTAAAAAGATTATGTAATGTCTAATTATTTTGCACATGAATCATCATATGTAGATGATAATGTAAAAATAGGTAATAATACTAAAATATGGCATTTTTCACATGTATTAAGTGGTACAACAATCGGTTATAATTGTTCTTTTGGACAAAATTGTGTTGTTGGACCAAAAGTAAATATTGGAAATGGTGTTAAAGTTCAAAATAATATCTCTATTTATGAAGGTGTTGAAGTAGAAGATGATGTTTTTCTAGGACCTTCAATGGTTTTTACAAATGTTATTAACCCCAGATCTTTTATAGTACGAAAAGAAGAGTTTAAAATAACACTTTTAAAAAAAGGTTGCTCAATTGGTGCAAATGCAACGGTTGTTTGTGGTAATACTATTGGAAGATATGCTTTAGTTGGAGCAGGTTCTGTAATAAATAAAGATGTAAAAGATTTTGCACTTATGGTTGGTGTTCCTGCAAGGCAAATCGGTTGGGTTTCTATTTCTGGAAATAGATTAAACTTTGATGAAAATAACATTGCCGTAGATACTTTTGATAATACGAAATATAAATTAGAAAATAATGAAGTTTCATTACTAGAGAAATAAGGAAAATTAGTGAAAATAGATTTTGCAAAACTACAAGATCAATATCAATTATACAAAACAGAAATCGATGAAGCTATTCAAGATGTATTAAATAAATCAAACTATATTATGGGAGAAGAAATAACTCAACTAGAAGAGTCACTTCAAGAGTTTACCGGTGCTAAACATGCAATCTCATGTAGTTCAGGTACAGATGCTTTACTTCTTGCTATGATGGCACTTGATATAAAACCTGGAGATGAAATAATTACTACACCTTTTACATTTATAGCAACTGCTGAAACAATTGCTTTTTTAGGAGCAGTTCCTGTTTTTGTAGATATCGATGATAGAACTTATAATATTAATCCAGATTTAATAGAAGAGAAAATTACTTCTAAAACTAAAGCAATAATTCCTGTATCTATTTATGGACAGCCAGCGGATATGGAAAAAATCCAAAATATTGCAAATAAACATAATCTAAAAGTGATAATTGATGGAGCACAAAGTTTTGGTTCTACTTTTAATAATATAACAGATTCTGCATGGGGTGATATTTCAACTACTTCTTTCTTCCCTGCAAAACCACTTGGATGTTTTGGCGATGGAGGAGCAGTATTTACTGATAATGAAGAATTAGCAGAAAAAATGAAATCATTAAGAGTTCATGGACAAAGCAAAAGGTATCATCATAAATATATTGGAATGGGTGGAAGACTTGATACTATTCAAGCTGCAATTCTAAATGTAAAATTAAAATATTATAAAAAAGATTTAACTTTAAGACAAGAAGTTGCAAGTAAATATACAAAAGCTTTATCTGGAAAAGATTTGATTTTACCTTTTGTTGGTAAAAATGCAACTTCTGCTTGGGCACAATACTCAGTAAGAGTAAAAAATAGAGATAATTTACAAGAAAAATTAAAAAAAACAGGTATACCAACAGCAGTGCATTATCCTATGCCTTTACATCTTCAAGAGTGCTTTGATTATTTAGGATATAAAAAAAGTGATTTCCCTATCTCTGAAATAGTTTCAGAAGAGATTATGAGCTTACCAATGAATCCTTATTTAACAGATGAAGAAATAGAATATATTAGTGAGAATATTAAGTAAATGATATATGATTATTTAATAGTAGGCTCAGGTATTATTGGAATGACAATTGCCTATGAGTTAAAAGAAAGGAATTCTTCTTTAAAAATAGCTATTATTGATAAAGAAGAATATGTAGCAAAACATGCAAGTGGAAGAAATAGTGGAGTTCTTCATGCAGGTTTTTATTACACTGCAAATAGTTTAAAAGCAAAATTTACAGTAGATGGAAATAGACTAATGAAAGAGTTTTGTAAAAAGAATAATATTTTTGTAAATGAAACTCAGAAAATAGTTGTTTCAAAAAATGAAAAAGAAGTTCAAGGGATATATCAACTTCAAAAAAGAGCAGAAACAAATGGAGTTGAAACAAAAATTATAAGTGAAGAAGAAGTTTTAAAAATTGATCCAAATATCAAAACTTATAAAAAGGCACTTTTTTCTCCAAATACAGCAAGTGTAGATCCAAAAGATGTTTGTTTTAAATTAAAAGATGTTTTAAAAGAAAAAGGAATAAATTTTTATTTTAATACTCCTTTTGATGATTGTACTTTAAAATATAAATATTTAATTAATTGTGCAGGAGCATATGCAGATAAGATTGCTCAAAAATTTGGTTTAGCAAAAGATTATACTTTACTTCCTTTTAAAGGAATTTATCTAAAATATACAACAAATAAAAGTGATATTAAAACAAATATATATCCTGTTCCAAATTTAGCAAATCCTTTTCTAGGTGTTCATTATACAATTACAGTAGATGGAAGTATAAAAATAGGACCTACTGCTATTCCAGCTTTTTGGAGAGAAAATTATAAAGGGTTTGCAAATTTTAATTTTAAAGAAATGATTGAAATATTATACTTCGAAACAAAGCTATTTATTCAAAATAGTTTTAACTTTAGAAAGCTAGCAATTGAAGAAATGAAAAACTATCGATCACATATTTTTATTCAAAAAGCAAAAGATATGGTTAAAAAAATTGGAGATAATTTTGAACCAATTCCTGCTGGAATAAGAGCACAGTTATTAGATAAAAAAACAAATGAATTAGTTCAAGATTTTGTGCTTGAGCATGATAAAAAATCAACTCATATTTTAAATGCTGTAAGCCCTGCTTTTACTTGTAGCTTTGCATTTGCAAAATATGTAGTTAATGAAATTGAAAAAAATAAAGGAAATAATAATGAATAAATTAGAAAATGCAAAAGTTTTAGTGATAGGTGCAGCAGGTTTTATTGGAGGATTTGTTGTAAGTGAATTGTTAAAAGAACCTGTAAAGGAAGTTATTATTTATGATAATTTTACTAGAGGTAAAATGGAAAATCTTGAAGATAGTTTAAAAGATTCAAGATGCTCGATTTTCCCTTATGGTGGTGATGTAAGAGAAATTGATGTTTTAGATAAAGCTATGGAAGGTGTAGATTATGTATTTCATTTAGCTGCTATGTGGCTTTTGCATTGTAAAGATTTTCCACGAACAGCATTTGATGTAAATATTGCAGGTACTTTTAATGTATTAGAAGCTTGTGTAAAACATAAAGTTAAAAAGCTAATTTATAGTTCTTCTGCTTCTGTTTATGGAGATGCAGTACAAGTTCCAATGACAGAAGATCATCCTTTTAATAATAAAAATTTCTATGGTGCAACAAAAATAGCTGGAGAAGCTATGTGTACAGCTTATAATGATAGATATGGTTTAGAAATTGTAGGACTTAGATATATGAATGTTTATGGTCCTGGACAAGACCAACATGCAGTTTATAGTGGAGTAGTTCCAATTGTTTTAAATAAAATTGATAGAAATGAAGAACCTACTGTAAATGGAGATGGAAGTCAAGCGTATGATTTTATTTATGTTGAAGATATAGCAAGATGTAATATTGCAGCAGCTAAATCAGACGTGAAACTTGGATATTACAATGTGGGAACAGAAATCCAAACTACTATTAAAACACTATGCGAAACAATGTTAAAGTTAAAAGAATCTAATCTAAAAATCAACTATATCCCTTATAGCGAAGATGATGCAAGACAATTAGTTCAAAATAGAATTGGATCAAGAAAAAAAGCAGAAAAAGAGTTAGGATTTAAATATAAATACTCTTTAGAAGAAGGACTTAATAAACTTATAACTTGGAGAGAAGAAAAAGGGATTAGAGGTTAATACTATGAAAATGAATATTCCTATTACAAAAACAATATTTGGTGATGAAGAAAAAGAAGCTATGGTTAAACCTCTTGATACAGGTTGGGTAGTTCAAGGTCCAAATGTAGCTAAATTTCAAGAAATATTTAGTGATTTTACAAAAGCAAAATATTCTCATGCTACAACAAGTTGTACAACAGCCCTTCATTTAGGTCTAGAAGCGATAGGTATTAAAAGAGGAGATAAAGTAATTGTTCCTTCTTTTACTTATGTGGCAAGTGCAAATGCAGTTGAATATACAGGTGCAGAAGTTGTATTTTGTGATATTGATTTAAAAACATTTAATATTGATGAAACAAAATTAGAAGATTTGATAAAAAATGATACTTCGATTAAAGCAATAATGCCAGTAAATCTATTTGGACTTTGTGCAAACATGCCTTATATTATGGAGTTAGCTAAAAAATATAACTTGAAAGTTATTGAAGATAGTGCTTGTGGTTTTGATGGTTGGATAGGAGATAAACACTCTGGTACTTTTGGAGATTGTGGTTGTTTTTCTTTTCATCCAAGAAAATCAATATGTACGGGGGAAGGTGGTATGTTAATTACCAGTGATGAAGATATTGCAAATAAAGTATCTCAACTAAAAGACCATGGAGCAAGTAAATCAGACCTTCAGAGACACAAAGAGAAAGGTGGTTCTTTATTACCTGACTTTACTATGAGAGGATACAACTATAGAATGACGGATATGCAAGGTGCACTTGGTGTTTGTCAAATGAATAAAAAAGAATATATCATGAATGGACGAAGAGAAGTTGCTTCAAAATATGATGAAGCATTAAAAGATATATCTCAACTTATAACTCCTTTTACTCCAGAAAATTATAAACATGGATATCAATCATATGTTTGTATTTTTACGGATGGAGAAGATATTGCTACTCTTACTAAAGAACAAATAGATAGAATAAATATAAAAAGAAATATTTTTATGGAAAAGTTAGAAGATATGACTATTGCTACAAGACAAGGAACACACGCTGTACATACCTTAGGTTATTATAAAAATAAAAATAGTTTTAGTGATGAAGATTTCCTTATGAGTTATGCTGCAGATAGGCTATCTATTGCCTTACCTCTTTATGCTGGTATGTCTGAGGAAGAATTTAACTATGTGATTTCAAATATAAAAGAGGCTTTAAAATAGTATGTGTGGTATTGTAGGAACATTATCATTAAATAGACCATCTATAGATGTAAATTATATAAAACCTATGGCTGATAAAATTGCTCATAGAGGGCCTGATGATGCGGGTTATTTATGTTTTCATACAGGTGCAAGACATAATAAAAGAGTTTCTTTTTATCAAAATCTTACAGATGAAAGATATAAAAATATAGATGATATGCTTCCTACAATTGAATCAAGCTCCGCTCAAAGAGAATTACATTCACATGACTATGATCTTTACATGGGACACAGAAGGCTTTCTATTTTAGATGTTTCTTATGCTGGACATCAGCCTATGAGTGACTTGTCTAAAAATATTTGGATAGCTTATAATGGTGAGATATATAACTTTAAAGAAATTAGAAAAGAACTTGAAGAATTAGGACATCGATTTAAAAGTCATACTGATACAGAAGTTATTATCTATGCATATATTGAGTGGGGAATAGAATGTATTAAAAAGTTTAATGGTATGTTTGCATTTTCTCTTTATGATAATTTTAATAAAAAGTTTTATCTTTGTAGAGATAGATATGGAATAAAACCTGTATATTATCATCTGTCTAAGGATAAGACTTTTATATATGCAAGTGAGATTAAATCTATTTTAGAATATAAAGAGTATAAAAGTGAAGTTGATAAAGAAGCTTTATTAGAATATTTTACATTCCAAAATATATTTACAAATAAAACTTTACATAAAGATATTCAAATACTTGAAGCTGGATATTACTTTGAAATTGATTTATTGTCTAAAGAAATAGAGAAAAAACAATACTGGGATTTTGATTTTTCTGAACCAGATACTGTAAAAGATGAAAGAGAATATATTGAAGAACTTGATAGACTTTTTACTCAAGCAGTAGAACGTCAGCTTGTAGCTGATGTACAAGTAGGAAGTTATCTAAGTGGTGGTATGGATAGTGGAAGTATAACTGCTATAGCTTCAAATTATTTTCAAAAATCAAATGATTTTTTAAAAACTTTTACAGTAGGTTTTGACTTGTCAAGTGCTAGTGGGATGGAACTTAGTTTTGATGAGCGAGCAAAATCTGAGTATATGTCATACAAGTTTAAAACTGAGCATTATGAAATGGTTTTAAAATCTGGTGATATGGAAAGATGTATGAATAAATTTGCATATCATTTAGAAGAACCAAGAGTAGGACAAAGTTATCCAAACTATTATGCAGCAAAGCTTGCTAGTAAATTTGTAAAGGTAGTATTAAGCGGAGCCGGTGGTGATGAACTTTTTGCAGGCTATCCTTGGAGATACTACAAAGCAGTAAATAATGACTGCTTTGATAGCTACATAAATAAATATTATAGCTTTTGGAAAAGACTTATTCCAAATAAAAAAATTAACAATGTGTTTTCACCTATTTTGTGTGCTACAGAAAAAGTATGGACTAGAGATATATTTGCAAATGTATTTGATACTCCTGTTAAAAATCAAACTCCAGAAGAGTATATAAATCATTCTTTATATTTTGAAGCAAAGACTTTTTTACATGGTTTACTAGTAGTTGATGATAAACTTTCTATGTCTCATAGTTTAGAAACAAGAGTACCTTTTCTTGATAATGATTTAGTAGATTTTGCACAAAAAGTGCCAGCTAAATATAAACTTGGTGATTTACAAAAAGTAATTAAGATGAACGAAAATGAAATAGGTAAAATGCAAAAAACAAATGATGGAAAAGTAATTTTAAGAAAAGCTATGAGTAAGTATATCCCCGAAGATATTCATAAGGCTGTAAAACAAGGCTTTAGTTCTCCTGACCAAAGCTGGTTCAAAGGTGAAAGTATAGAGTTTGTCAAAGCAAAACTTTTAAATAACGATGCAAATATATATAAATATATGGATAAGAACGCTACTCAAAAACTTATAAATGAACATTTAACAGGAAAAGAAAATAGAAGATTATTTATTTGGAGTTTATTAAATTTTGAAGAGTGGAGTGATATTTATGGGTAAATTAAATTGTCAGATATGTAATGGTTTTGTAAAAAAAATAGATTTTCAGATTATGAAATGTGTAACAAGTGATACTAAAGTTATCAATACACCTCTTAATCATTCTTATTGTTCCAACTGTGGGTTTGTATTTATTGACTTTGATAAAAGAGTTGATTATGAAAAATTTTATAAAGACGATTATGAATTTTTACTAGATGGTGAAGTTGAACCCACTATTGATGATGGAAAATATAGTGACTCTTTAGTAGAATTTTATCAAGAATTTTTAGAAAATGATTCAAGTAAAACTTTTTTTGATATTGGTGCAGGTAAAGGTAATTTTATTCAGGCTGTTGAAAATAGATATGAAGAAATAAAAAAATATGCACTAGAACCAAGTAAATCATATGAACAATTAAAAACTAAAAGTTTTTTACAAGAAAAGTATAATAACTTCTTTAACTCGAGTGATTTTATTAA
Organism: Arcobacter sp. CECT 8983; assembly: GCF_004118855.1. NCBI lineage: Bacteria > Pseudomonadati > Campylobacterota > Epsilonproteobacteria > Campylobacterales > Arcobacteraceae > Arcobacter > Arcobacter sp. CECT 8983. Next base: position 518,419 of record NZ_PDKF01000004.1, read on the forward strand.
ACAATTTGATTACATAAGTTTAATAGGTGTTTTGGAACATGTGCCAAATCCAAAAAAATTTCTAATTGATATAAAAAATATTATGCATGAAGACACTTATATTTTAATAGAAGTACCTAATTTTGAAAATAATAAATCAGATTTATTAACTATCGACCACTTATCTAAATTTACAGAAAATTCAATTTTGAATCTTTTTAATGTCTGTAGTATGAAAGTTATTAAGAAAAAAGTATCTAATAGTGTACCTATGCAGTTTATACTGAAAAAAATCAGTAATGATAATATAAAAATTAACTCTTTAAATGATTTCGACTATATTAATCATGCTATTAGTTATTTGAAAAAAATAGAAAATGATATTTGTAATATCAAAAACGATAAAATTGTTATTTACGGGCAAGGTTTAGTTTTAGATTATTTGATAGGAGTAGGTAAAATAAATATAAAAAATATAGTTTGCATTATTGATGATAATTCTTTATATCAAGGAAAGAAATATAAAAATAAAATTGACATATTAAGTTTTGCTGAGTTTAAAACAAGTAATTTATTAAATGAAACAAAAAAAATATTTCTAGCAATGAATGATTGTTATCATCATAAAGTTAGTTGCAAACTTAATGACTTTGAAATTATTGGAGCAAATATATGAAGATCCTTTTAACAGGTTCTACAGGTTTTTTAGGTAATTATATAAAAAATAATATAGATAATAAGTATAATGTATTGTATGGTACAACTTCAAAGACTAATAATAAAGATTATTTAAAATTCGATTCACTTTATAAAGATATCGAAAAAGTGCTAGAAAATAAAACTATTGATTGTATTATTCACAATGCATCTATAATCCCTAAAAACTTCGATCAAGCAACTTATGAGTTATTTCTAGAAAACACTGAAATGATGAAAAATTTGTATGAGTATGCTAAAAAAAGCTACTTAAATAAATTTATTTATTTAAGTAGCTTTGGCTCAATGAGTGAGCCAAAGCTACTTGATATAGGGGATTATTACACTATGTCCAAAGTAGTTGGTGAACATTTTTGTTCAATGATGAACAAGAAAGGTATAAATGCAACATCATTTAGAATATCTGCTCCTTTTGGAGAATATTCTCATATTAAAAATGTTTTAAATATATTTATAGCCAAAGCTTTAAAAGATGAAGATTTAATACTTTATGGAACAGGAAGTCGAGAACAAAATTTTACTTATGCTGGAAATATTTTAAATGCTATAGAATTAGCACTTGATAATAATGCGAAGGGGACTTATGAAATTGTAGGAGAAAAAAGTATATCAATGCTAGAATTGGCAAAAACAATTATTAAACTAACTAAATCTAAATCTAAAATAGTATTTAATGGCTTACAAGATAGTCAAGAAAACTATCGTCCTACTTATAGTTTTAAAAAAGCTTTTGATGATTTTGGATATTATCCTAAATATACAATTGAAGAAGCCTTAGAAAAATATTTAAAATGGTATAAAAATGAAAATTGCATTAATATCTGATATACATTCAAATCTTTTTTATTTAAAAAAAGTATTACATGAAATAGAAAAAGAAAATGTTAATGAAATTTATTGTTTAGGTGATTTAGTTGGTTATTACGATAAACCAAATGAAGTGATTGAGTTGATTAAAAAAAAAGATATTAAATGCTTAAAAGGAAATCATGATAAATATTTATTAAATGAATTAGTTTATGACTTAAAAAAAGATGAACTTTATAGAATACAAAATCAAAGAAATATTTTAAGTGATGAAAACTTAGATTTTTTACTAAATTTAAAAGATGAAATAATCTTAAAAGTAGGTAATAAAAAAGTTTATATGACTCATTCATTACCAAATGATTGTGAAAAATATATATATAGTCTTGATACTTTAGACTTAGAGTTTTTAAAAGAGTATGATTATTATTTTTTTGGTCATACTCATATACCTAAAATTACATACCATTTTGGAACATGTATTGTAAACCCAGGTTCTATAGGACAACCAAGAGATTATACTAAACAATCTTCTTATGCCATAGTTGATTTTGAATTAGAAGAAGTTAAAATGAAAAAGATAGATCAAAATTTTTGTGAATTTAGTAAAAAATTAAAAAATAAACAATATGTAGTTCAATTGGTAGATATTTTGAAAAGAGGTAAAAATGAAAAAAATTAATGTTTTAGTTACGGGAATTGGTGGTGGAAGTCATGGTGAACAGATTATAAAATCACTAAAATTAATTAATGATTTAGATTTAACAATTATAGGAACTGATGTTACTTCATTAACAACAGGAAAAAACTTAGTAGATAAGTTTTATTTGGTTCCTTATGTGGCAGATAAAAAATATGAAAAAATCATTTTTGATATAATAAAAGAAAACAATATCTCTTTTATATTTCACGGTTCAGAACCAGAGTTAAAATTTATATCTGAAAATAGAGAAAAATTTGAAAATGCTAATGTTAAACATCCTTTAAATTCAAAAGAAGCTATATCCTTGTGTATGAATAAATATGAAACTTATAAATATTTAGAAACTAAAGGTGTGAACCTACCAAAATTTAAAAAAATAGATAAGATTGAAGATATAAATGAAATAGATTTTTATCCTTTGGTATTAAAACCAAGTACGGGTTCTGGAGGCTCTTCAGATGTATACATAGCCCTAGATAAAGAAGATTGCCAATTGCTAGTTAAATATATGCTTAAACACAATGTAGATATTGTGGCTCAGCATTATATTGGAACACATGAAGATGAATATACAATAGGTGTAAGTTCGGATATTAATGGAAAAGTTTTAGGAAGTATTGCAATCAAAAGATTCATTACAAATGCATTGTCAACATATAAAAAAGTTAGAGACCAAAACAATATTTATGTTATTTCATCTGGAATATCACAAGGAAAAGTGTGCCATAATGCGAACTTACAAAAACAAGCAGAGCATATTGCTGAATTAATTGATTCAAAAGGTCCTTTAAATATTCAATGTCGAGAAGTAAATGGTGAACTTATGTTATTTGAAATAAATCCTAGACTATCCGGAACTACATCATTACGAGCAATAGCAGGATACAATGAACCAGAGCTTATGATTAAACATCAAATTTTGGGCGAAAAATGGAACCATAACTACAATAATTCAACCATAATGAGAACAATTGAAGAGGTTGAGATTAGTGAATAAGGTTGTTTTAACTTTTGATTTAGATTGGTGTACAGATGAGGTACTTGACTATCTTTTGGATAAATTAATAAAGAATAATATTCCAGCGACATTTTTTGTAACACATGATACTAAGTTACTTAATAAAATAAAAAAGTATAATTTCTTTGAACTTGGAATACATCCAAACTTCAATGATGGTTCTACTCACGGAAATAGTTATAAAGAAGTTATTGACCACTGTTTATCAATAGTTCCTAAAGCTACATCATGTAGACCTCATGGACTTAAAGTATCATCGAATAAGCTTATATATATGATGGAAAAAGGTATAAAAATAGATTGTTCTATTTTTATGCCAAATGTTAGTAACTTAGAAAATTTTTATTTTGAAATAAATAATCATAGAATTTTAAGAGTTCCTTATAATTGGGAAGATGACTACGAGTTTTATCAAAGAGATAAAAAATATCAATTTAGTGATATCCAAAACTTAGAAAATAAAATCTTAGATTTTCATCCAATACATGTCTATCTAAACTCTGATTCTGAAAAGCAGTATAAAATGTACAAAGCAAATAAAGAATTTAGCAAAAATATGGGTATTGGAACAGAAACAATGCTTGATGAAATTATAAAAGAATATTTAAAAGGGAGTATACAAATTATGAATTTAAAAGAATATGTGGGTTCCATATGAAAGTTGCAATAATAGGTAGAACAGAGATTTTATATAAATCCATAGAGTTGCTTTTAAAAAATGGTTATGAGATACCACTTATAATTACATCTAAAGAAGCACCAGAATACATTAAAATATCAAAAGATTTTGAAAAATTATCCAATGAGATAGGTGCAAAGTATATATATACAAATAAACTTGATGAATTTAAAGAGGAGATAAAAAGAGCTGATTGTGAGATAGCTGTAAGTTTGAACTATTCTAGTATCATCTCGCAAGATGTTATTAATTTGTTTCCTTTAGGAGTTTTAAATGCTCATGGAGGAGATTTACCAAGATATAGAGGAAATGCTTGTCAAGCATGGGCAATAATTAATGGTGAAGAAAAAATAGGACTTTGTATCCACTCTATGATAGGTGGAGAAGTTGATAGTGGTAATATTATAGATAGAGAATACTTTGATATAGATATTAATACAAAAGTTACTCAGTGTTGGGAGTGGATGGTAAATCGAATTCCTGATATGTTTGTAAATTCTGTTCAGAAATTACAAAAAGACCCAAATTATATTTTGGAAGAACAGTCAAAAGACCCAAAAGAGGCTATAAGATGTTACCCAAGGATTCCTGAAGATGGAAAAATAGATTGGAGTAAATCAAACATAGAGATATTAAGACTTATTAATGCTTCAAATAAACCTTATGCTGGAGCATACAGTTTTTATGAAGATAATAAGTTAATCATTTGGGATGCAGAACTTTTTGAAGATGATGAAAATTATTTATCTGTAGTAGGACAAGTAGCAAGTATAGAAAAAGATGGAAGTATTTTAGTTATATGTGGAAATGGTAAATTGAAGATAAATGAAATTGAATATGATGGTTTTATTGGTAATCCAAATGAAAAAATAAAAAGTATAAGAAAAAGGTTATTATGATAAAACTTGAGAAAAATTTAAATATGTTTAAAGAAATTTTATTTAGTAAGAATAATAAAAATTCTGAAATAGTAAATCCATATTAAAAAAGGAATTTAGATGTTTGAAATATTAATACTTATATTATTAACAATTATCTTAAGAATAATACCTAAATTTATAAAAAATAGAATTAATGGGGATACCTGGTATCATTTTGCAATGGCTGAATCTATTAGAAATAATAATTTCTCTATTCCAAAAAGAATAAAAGGATATTTACTACCTAATTTGTATGACTATCCTTATTTTTATCATTATTTATTATCTTTTCTTTCTTTAAAACAAAGAATAAAATATGAAAGAATTTATAGTGCAGTTTTAGATGCACTATTTGTAATATTAGCATATTTTAGCTTTATTTATTTATATGCTAAAATAGGTATTGATTCAAGTTTAGCCTTTTTTAGTGCTCTGCTACTTTCTATTTCTCCTACTTTATTAAAAGTTTCTATGGGACCAAGAGCATTTGATGCTACTCCAAGAGTTTTGGGAGAGCTTTTAGTTTTTGGATTTTTTATAGCAATGTTCTTTTTTTATCAAGAACAAAGTTACTTGGCATATGGTATTGGCGTATTCTTTGCTGCTTTATCTTTAATTACTAGTAAATTTAGTGCACAAGTAATATTTATTTTTTCTCTAATTATTGGAAGTATTCTGAATTCATTAGTGATAGTTTTAGCACCAATTGCAGTATTTTTAATAGCTATTATAATTTCAAAAGAAAGATATATGACTATTTTAATAGGACAATATCAGCATCTTAAAAGATTTGCTAAAATTACTAAAAATGAAGTAGAATTTATTTCATCTATTAATAGGTTTGAACAATATAAATTATTTTTTAAGTATCTTGTATCCTTTCAAATTAAAAAAGCATATTTAGTTTTTCATAGTAAATTAAGTTATTTAAACTTTATAATTAAAGATATAGAGGTTTTTTTAGTTTTAATACTAATGATATCTTTCAATATTGATACTTCAAATAATTCTCTTAGTTTTATATATGCTTGGTTTGCAGCTGGTTTTATGTCATTTATATTAACAGGGAGTCATGCTTTTAAATTTATTGGTGAAGCTGATAGATATTTAGAATATGCTATTTTCCCTACATTTGTCTTTCTCACGATATATTTACAAAATAATATATTATGGCTTTTTTTACCATTTACATTATTGTATATATATAATGTTTTTATTTATAGTTTTACTTCAAAATATAAATTAGAAGATTTATTCAAAGCTACTGAATTTATTAAAAACAATTATAGAAGAGAAGAATATAGATTATTAGGCTTAGTAGAAACAAATAGTTTTTATTATGGTGAAATTTTAACTGGGCTTAAGTGTATGGCAGCATCTGAATTCTCTACAGAAAATTGTGGAGAAGAACTTTGGAAGAAATACTATCAACCTATAATGCCAATTAGAACCAATGATTTTGAATGGATGTATCAAGAATTTGGTGTAAATATTATCCTTGCATATCAACCATATATTGATGAAATCAAAAAAACATATAATCATGAGTACAAATTTGATGGATATAAAGAAGTTTATAATAAAAATGATTTTGTAGTTTATGAGAAGATATGATAAAGAGTGTTTTAAAAGATAGCTTTGTATATGGAGTATTAAATGCCTTCAATAGGTTTTTTATGTTCCTTATATTTTTTCTTTTTGTTAAGTATTTTACAAAAGAAAACATAGCTATTTTAGATATGCTTATTGTATTTGCTTCGATGGTAGGAGTATTTATATCTATGCAATTAGAGTCATCTTTTGCCAGGTTTTATTTCAATGAAAAAGAAGAAAATAAGCATTTTGATCATCTGAAAACTATAGCTTATATGATGGGATTGTTTGGGCTGTTTTATTTAGTACCTGCATATTTTGTATTTGATATATTTTTTGGTGAGTATTCTATGGACTCTTTTACATATCTTTTCTTTATGATATTTACTATTGGTTTTTTAATTAATATAACCAATCTTATAAATCTTCATTTTAGATACAGTTATGAAAAAAAGAATTTTATTATATCTAGTTTATTATTTCCGATATCATACTTGCTTATTATTGGGATTTATATACTATTAAATGATAGTTTGAGTATAGTTTTGGTTTTTGTAGCTCAAATAATAGGATATCTTGTAGCTTTATCTTTTCAGTTTAAAACAGTAGGTAATGAATTTTTAAAAGCTACTTTTCAAAGACAAAACTTAAAAGATATTATGAAGTATGCTCTGCCAATGTTTCCAATGTTTTTTTTGCTATTTGCAAATGACAAAGCTATAATATATATTTTAAAAGAGTTTATTTCTTTAGAGTTGTTAGCAGATTTTTCTGTTGCTACTAAGTACTTAGCTTTTTTATCACTTTTTTTCTTTGCGCTTCGTATGGCACTAGATCCAAAGATAAATCACTTTGTAAGTTTTCCAAGTGATAAGGGGAAAATCGAGTATATTAAATATATAAATATATATATAGTATTTACTATAGTTTTATTCTTTATTTTTATGGTAGTAGTTCCATTTGTACAAGAATATTTTTTTGTTGATTATACAAATGCTTACAAGTGGGCAACAATATTAGCACTAAGTTTGATTCTATTAAATATGGGTTCATACCTGACCCCAGGATTTGCTATAAAAAAAAGGATGGACTTAAAACTTATTATAGTTTTATTTCAAGTTCTATTTAACTTTGTAGGATTTTATTTAGTACTTAAAAGCGGTTATGATGTGGTTTTAGCATTAAACTATTTGGTTTTAGTAAATTATATATTTATGTTAGTACAACATTATTATTCAAATAGATTGTATAAAGTTTCAAATGAGTATTTAAAAGCTACAGGTGTATTCTTAGTTTTATTTATTGTAGTTAATAAGGATTTGATGTTATGAAAAATTTAAGTTTTTTGGGTGATGTATATTTAGATAAAGAGTATGGAATAGATTTTGAGCTTGATGATTATATATTCAATTTAGAATATCCAGTATCAAGTAGAGGAATACCAGCTAAAGATAAGATAAATTTAATTCAGCCAAAGTCTTATATTAAAGAAACTTTTGGTAAATATCCAATAGCCGTAAATCTTGCAAACAATCATATTATGGATTATGGTGAAGAAGCATTCGAAGATACTATAGAGTTTCTAGATAAGCATGGCATAAAGTATTTTGGAGCAGGAAATAAAGCTAACAATTTTAATAATCCTTGCTCTTTAGAATTTGGAGAAAAAACAATAGCACTATTTGGTTATAGCTGTGAAACTACAAGTGCAGTGTTTGGAAATGAGTCTAATAATGGAAGTGCAATTTTAGATTTAGAACTTATAAAGAATGACTTAGATAATTGTGATGCAGATTTTAAAATAGTACAACTTCACTGGGGTATGGAAGAAATACCATATCCAACATATAAAGATACTCAAAAAGCTCATCAAATCATAGATTTTGGTGCAGATATGATAATAGGACATCATGCACATATTATTCAACCTGTTGAAGAATATAAAGGTAAAAAAATATTTTACGGGATAGGAAATTGTATCTTTCCAGATTTTAAGATTAAATCACATTTTGATGGTGAGAAGTTTACAAGAACGAGTAAGAAAAAACAGTTGAAGCACAATAAGCAATCTATTAAAATTGATTTAAAAGAAAATTTGGATATGCAATTTAATATTATTGAGTTAATTTCAGATAGGCTTATGAGTAAAAACAATTATAATTTTAAATATGATGTACCTGAAAGTGAAAATCAGTTTAATAGTCAACTAATCAAAACACAAAGAATAATAATGCTTAGAAATGTATTCTATAATCCACGTTTTCCAACATTGAGACATTTAAAAAAACTATTAGGAGTTAGTATATGAAAAAAATATATATTCTTTTAGATAACAATAAATACTTTTCTAATCATATTAGATTTTCTGAAATAAATTATAAAATAATTATAGACTATTTTAGAGATAAAAATATAGAAGTGGAGCCTATTCCAATTAATAAGGTAGCATTTAGTGAAGCTATTGGAAATAGCATTATTTTTACAATAAGTTCAGAAAAACCTTATCATAAACAATATATTGATGATACAATAGAGATATTAAATATAAATAATAATAATGAGCTTATACCTTCTAAAAATATTTTAAAATGTCATGAAAATAAAGGTTACCAAGAATATTATAAAAATATTGTTGGAATAGACTCTTTGAACGGCTACTATTTTAATGCAGACACTTATGATAATAATTTCTTGAAATCTAAGTATAAGTTTCCACTTGTTTTAAAGTCAATTGATGGTTCAGGAAGTAGAGGGGTTAATCTAGTACATAATGAAAATGAACTTTTATCTAAAATTAATAGTTTTAAAGTTTCTACACATATTAGATTTTTAATTTATTTAAGAGAAAGTATTTATAAATTTTTAAAGTTAAAAAGATTCAATATAGAAAAATTAAAATATTACAAAGATCACCAAAATTTTGTTGTTCAAGAATTTGTACCAAATCTAAGTTATGATTATAAAGTATTAATATTTTTTGATAAATATTATGTTTTAAAAAGAAATATTAATAAAGGTGATTTTAGAGCAAGTGGTAGTGGAAATTTTGAGTATGTAGAGGTTGAAGATTCTTTATTGACTTATTCAAAAGAAATTTTTAAAAAATTCAATGAACCTTTTATGTCTTTTGATATTTGTTTTGATGGCAAAAATTATTATCTAATTGAATACCAAGGAATTCATTTTGGAGAATATACTCAAAGGAATTCTTCTGGATATTATTATGAATCTGAAGGTGTTTGGCAGTTTAAAGAAGAAAAAAAATCAATAGAATTTGATTTAGCTTATTCTTTATATAATCATATTCTAAAAAATAATTTAATAAAGGAACTAATCTAATTGCTATTTAATAGTTATGAGTTCATATTTGCCTTTTTGCCAATAGTATTTTTTGTATATTTTTATTTAAATAGTAAAAGATTAGTAGTAGGAGCAAAAGGTTTTTTAGTATTTGCTAGTTTGTTTTTTTATTCTTGGTGGAATGTAGTATATCTACCAATAATATTAAGTAGTATGTTATTTAACTATGTAATAGGAAATAGCTTAAATAAAGAATATGGAAATAAAAGTTTTTCTAAAAAAAGTATTTTAATCTTTGGAATAGTAGTAAATTTATCTTTGCTAGGATATTTTAAATACGCAGATTTTCTTATAGAGAATGTAAATTTAATAAGTGGTGTAAATATAGAACCATTAAACTTATTATTGCCATTAGCAATATCATTTTTCACATTTCAACAAATAGCATACCTAGTAGATAGCTATAGAAAAGAAACTAAAGAGTATGATTTTTTAAACTATGCACTGTTTGTAACATTTTTTCCTCAATTGATAGCAGGACCAATAGTACATCATAAAGAGATGATGCCACAGTTTGCAAGTAAATGGAATCTGGTAAAAAGATATAAAAATATAGCATTGGGATTGTTTATATTTTCAATAGGACTATTTAAAAAAGTAGTAATAGCAGATACCTTTGCCATATGGGCAACAAATGGATTTGATATAGCACCAACATTGAATTTTTTTGAAGCCTGGGCAACATCTCTTTCTTATACTTTTCAGTTGTACTTTGACTTTAGTGGATATACAGATATGGCAATAGGTATAGCATTACTGTTTAATATAAAACTTCCTATAAACTTTAATTCTCCATATAAAGCATTAGATATACAAGATTTCTGGCGAAGATGGCATATAACATTATCAAGATTCTTAAGAGATTATGTATATATACCATTAGGTGGAAATAGAATATCTTCTTTTAGAACCTACGTAAACTTATTAGCAACATTTATAATAGGAGGACTGTGGCATGGAGCAGGATGGACATTTATATTTTGGGGCTTTCTGCATGGGATGGCATTAGTAATAAATAGATTATGGCAAACCCTAAATATAAAACTTCCTAAAATAATAGCATGGTTTATAACATTTAACTTTGTAAATATAGCATGGGTATTTTTCAGGGCACGTGAGTGGGATGATGCTATTAAGGTTTTATCTGGGATGGTAAATTTTAGTGACTTTGAGTTAATTAATCCAATCTGGTTAGTAACTATTATTATCAGTGTTTTTGTAGTTTTATTTTTTAATAATTCAATGAACTATATAAATAATAGATTTCAATTTTCTAAAAAAATAGCTATTTTTACATCTTTTCTATTTTTTTGCTCTTTTGTCGCTATTAGATTATTAGGAGGTCAAAGTGAATTCTTGTACTTTAACTTCTAAAAAAATAAAAAGAAACATATTTATTAGTTTTTTCTTAGTCTTTTTGGGCTTTGTTGTATTGGATGTTGTATTAGATTTATATATATATTCAAGAACTAAAAAAGATAGATTTATAAATGAAAAAGCATCTAAAATTAAACATTTTAATTTAAACTACAGTGAAAACCGAGATTATGTTTTTATAGGAAGTAGTCGAACTCTTTATCATATATCTACTGAAATATTTAAAGAAAACAATTTAAATATTTATAACTTAGGAGTAAGTGGAAACTTTTTAATCGATTATCCCTCATATATATATGAGGCAATCAAACAAAAACCAAAAAATATAATAATTAGTTTGTCAAAAAAAGATTTATTTATAGAAAAAGAAAATGTATTTAAAACAGTGTTATATGAAGATTTACTTTTTTATAAAAAATATGGAAGCAATGATTTATTTATTTCTTCTTTATTTAGTTGGGTAAAAAGTTTACATAGTTTCTATAATTATTCTGAGGCTATTTTCCTTAAAATAAAATCATTTTATTCTTCTTTTAACTTAAAAAGTTCAAAAGTTCAAATTAAAAAATATACAAATGATATCAAAAGTGATTGTAGTATTTTTAAAAAAGTATTAGAAACAAAAAAGATTATTCTTAACTGTACTAATGGAGATGAAATATTATTAGGTACAAATACTGATCATTTATTAGAAAAAGAAAAATATTCAAATATAAATAAAGATACAATTAAAATTCTTAATAGTTTTATATCTATTATTAAAGCAAATGATATTAATCCAATAGTGATTTTTGAACCAACACTTTCAAAAAGTGAGTTTGATGAAAATATAAGAATAGATTCTTTTTTGGAGGATGTTGAGATTATAGATTTAACTCAAATGCATATACAAACAGATATGTGGGCAGATGTGTCTCATTTTAACAATATTGGTAGAACTTATTATAGTAGAAAACTAGCTAAAAGGTTATTACGTGATCATAAATAAATATTGGTTTTCATTTCTTTTAATAAAAATAGCTTACATGTTTTTAGCTATTTATGTATATGGTAATATTACTACATTGGGAGATACTTATACTTATATATATGGACTAAAATTAGATTATGATAATTTTTGGTATTTCTCTACTTCCATGATGAGCTTACTTGGGTTATTATCAACTTCAATTTTTGGAGAACCTTTAACTCATTTTCCTTTTTTGTTATTATCTTTTTATGGTATTTATTATTCTGTGTCAAGATTAAAGTTATCAAATAAGGATTTATTTATTGTATTAGTCTTATTGTCTTTCCCTTCTTTTGGTATTTGGACATCAATTGTTTCAAAAGAATCAATAGGTGTTTTTTATATGGGTGTAATATTAGGGTATTTTATAGATTTGATGGAAAATAAGAATAGAAAAATAAAACTAATAGAATATTTTGCATTATATTTACTTTTTGTTTTCAAAGTACAATATTTAAGTGCAATATTATCAATTTGGGTATATATAAAATTATCCAATTTTTTTAATTTAAAGGGCAATGGAAAATTAGCATTATTATTAATTCATATTATTATTGCTATATTCTTTTTATATTATTTTAGAGATTTAATTAATGAAATATCTTTTAAACTTCCTAATCATTTCAGTTTAGATGGAGGAAGTACAAGAGAAAATAATATATGGGTAAATGATTATGATGTATTTATAAACGCTCCTTATGGCATGTTTATAGGTTTTTGGGGTCCAACTTTCTCTGAAATATTGGAAAAACCAATACAATCTTTTGCATTTATAGAAAGTTTTATTATTTTTTCTTTTTTTTCTTATTTTTTATTTAAAGCTTTTATTTTAGTAGTGAATATTAAAAGAATAAATATATTTTATTTTAGTATATTACTTATGGCTGTTGTCTGGTTGCTTTTTGTACACTATCCTTTTGGAGTACTAAATCCTGGTAGTGCAATAAGATATAGAGAAAACTTCTATGGATTTTTAGTTGTGTTATTATTTTATATATATCAAAAAATTAAATTAAGGTATCAAGTTGAAAAAAGTAGTTTTTCTTATTAATTCTCTTGCTTCGGGTGGAGCAGAAAAAGTTATGACTGTAATTATTTCAAAATTAATAAAAGATGGTTTTGATGTAGAATTAATATGTTTAGAATCCAATATCTTTTATGAATTACCTAAAGGGGCAAAATTAACATTTTTAAATCATACTGCTAATAAAAGTGGATTAAGAAAGTTATTTGAACTACCATATTTAGCATTTAAATTAAAAAACTATATAGATAAGAATAATATTAATTTAATTCAAAGTCATGTTTATCGTGCAAATTATGTAAATCTTTTAGCAAAATTATTTGGCTCTAATCATATTGCTCAAATAGTTAATGTTGGAGCGATCTCTAGATATTTTGAAGAAGGACTAAGTGGAAAAGTTAACTTATTTTTAATTAAAAATTTATACAAAAGAGCAGATTTGATAATTTCTAAAGCAGAAGGTATGCAAAATGATATGCAAAAGTTATTTAATTTTAGAAATTCAAAAACAATTATAAATAATCCATATGATATTTCATTGATTAATAATTTAAAACATGAATCAATAGAAGAATTTAAATTCAATAAAGAAAAAAAATATTTAATTTCAATAGGAAGATTTGAAACTTTTAAAAGACAAGACTACATAATTAAAGCTTTATCTAAGTTAGATGATAATGTAGAATTAATTTTGATAGGTGATGGACCAAATAAAAAAAATTTAGAATTATTGGCTAAGAATTTAAATATTTATGAACGAGTTCATTTTTTAGGAAGAGTAAAAAATCCTTACAAATTTATATTTAGGTCTGATATATTTATATTAAGTTCAGATGATGGTGAGGGATTTCCTAATGTTTTAGTAGAGTCTATGATTTGTGGTACTGTAGTAATATCTAGTGATTGTATAAGTGGACCTAGAGAGATCTTAGCTCCAAATACTAATATTAAGTATCAAGAAAAAGAAAAATTTGAAATAGCTGAGTATGGAATTTTATATCCCAAAAGTAATATTCTAGAAATGGTTAAAGCTATTGATTTTTTATTTAATGATGAGAAATTAATGAAAACTTTTATTGAGAAAGCACAAAAAAGATCAAATGACTTTTCTGTTAATCAAATAGTTGAACAATATAAAAATGTTTTAAGGATTAGTAAATGAAGCAACAATTTGGTATTTTATAATGTGTGGAATAGTAGGGTTTTTAGATAAAGAAGAAAATATTGATGTTATAAATGATATGCTTGAAATTCAATCATATCGTGGACCAGATGATAGTGGAACTTTTTTTGATGGAAAAAGTGGAGTTCATTTCGGACATAATCGACTTTCCATTCAAGATTTGACTTCACATGGACATCAGCCTTTTATAAGTGATTGTAAAAATTATGTGATTGTTTTCAATGGAGAAGTTTATAATTTTAAAACTATTAAAATTGAACTTAAAAATTTAGGATATAAATTTATCTCAAATAGTGATACAGAAGTTATGCTTTATAGTTATAAGCAGTGGGGTATAAAATGTATTGATAAATTTATAGGAATGTTTGCTTTTTCTATTTTAGATAAACTTCAAAATAAGTTATTCTTAGTTCGAGATAGAGCTGGTGTAAAACCACTTTATTACTATATACATGAAAATGAGTTTATTTTTTCATCTGAAATTAAATCATTTCATAAACATCCTAAATTTAAAAAAGAGCAGAACCTAGAAGTGTTACCCTATTTTTTTCAATTTGGATATATACCTGCTCCATATACTATATTTAAAAATTGTTTCAAGCTAGAAGCTGGGCATTATCTAGAATTGAAAATTGATAATTTAGAATTTAAAATCACTAAGTATTGGTATGTAAATGATTTTTATTTAAAAGAAAAAATCAATAAAGAAGAAGATCAAATAATAGAAGATATAGAAAATATTCTTGATGATGCTATTAATCTTAGAATGGTATCAGATGTACCTGTAGGAGTGTTTTTAAGTGGTGGTTATGATAGTTCTTTAGTGGCTTCAATACTTGCAAAAAAACAAGGTAAAAAGATAAATACTTTTACTATAGGTTTTGATGATGAAAAATATAATGAAGCAAAACATGCTAAAACTATAGCTGAGTATCTTGCTACAAATCACACTGAATATTATATGAAAAATAGTGATATGTTAAATTTGGTAGAAAAACTGCCATTTTATTATGATGAACCATTTGGTGATAGTTCGGCACTACCTACTATGATAGTATCAAAAATGGCAAGACAAAGTGTAACAGTTGCATTAAGTGCTGATGGAGGAGATGAAGCTTTTTGTGGATATAGTAAATACTTTTTTTTAAATAAGTTTCAAAATATATTTTCAAATAGCTTTAAAAGAGAAGTTTTAAAAACTGGTTTAAATTTAATTAATTCAAATAGTATTGAATATATAAATGAAAAACTGCCTAAAAATCTAAAACAAACAAATATTAAAGATAAATATAATAAATTTAAAAGAGCTATAAATAGTGATAGTTTGGAAGAGATGTTTGAAAATGCAAGTAGTTATGTAAATAAGAAAGAAATAAAGAAGTTTTTATCTATAAGTAAAAATGAGAAATTATTTAAAAAATGGCAAAATATAGGAAATATTGAGTTTTTAAATCAGATGATGGCTATTGATTATAAACTTTTTATGAATGATGATGTTCTTACTAAAGTTGACCGTGCTACTATGAGTGTAAGTTTAGAAGGAAGAGAACCCTTACTTGACCATAGAATTATAGAGTATATGGCAAGAGTTCCTTTAAATATAAAATATAAAAATAATCAAGGTAAATATCTACTTAGGCAAATTCTTTATAAGTATCTTCCAAAGAATTTGGTGGATAAACCAAAGTCTGGATTTACTATACCTTTAAATGATTGGCTAAGAGATGAACTTAGAACAATGGTTGATAAGTATATATGTATAAATAAATTAGATGATAAAATATTTGATATATCTGAAATCATGAAGATTAAAGAGCAATTTTATAATGGAAAAAATTTAGGTACTCAAATATGGCTCATTTTGATGTATCAAATGTGGAAGGAAAAATGGCTTGATTAAGAAAAAAATAGCAATATCAGTAAATAACTCTTGGTATGCCTGGAATATGAGAGCAAATCTTGCTTTTTATTTTCAAAAACAAGGTTATGATATTACATTTATTTGTCCATATGATAAATATAGTGAAAATATAAAAGAATATTTTGAATATATAGATATAGATATAAATACAAAGGGTACAAATCCTATTGAGGATTTTAAATCTATATATAAATACTATAAAATATATAAAAAATTAAAGCCTGATATTATCTTGCAATATACTATTAAGCCAAATATATATGGAACAATAGCTGCAAATATTTTAAAAATACCAACAATAAATAATATTGCGGGACTTGGTACACTCTTTATTAATCAAAATATAGTGACAAAAGTAGCAAAATGGCTTTATAAATTTTCACAAAAAAAAGCTACAAAAATATTTTTTCAAAATTATGATGATTTTAAAATGTTTGTAAATGAAAAACTAGTGCAAAAAGAAAAATGTGATGTTTTACCAGGAAGTGGTGTAGATCTAGATAAGTTTCAACCAGTAGAAAAAAAGCATGATGGAAAATTTAGATTTTTACTTATATCTAGGATGCTTTGGGCAAAAGGTATAAAAGAGTTTATAGAAGCTGCAAGAATAATTCAACAAAAATATTCAAATGTGGAGTTTCAACTTTTAGGTCATCTTGATATGAAAAGTCCAACATCAATATCAAAAGAACAAATGAATATATGGGTAAATGAAGGATATGTAAATTATTTAGGTAGTAGTGATGATGTGAGAATAGAAATAGCTAAAGCAGATTGTATTGTATTACCATCATTTTATAGAGAAGGCACACCTAGAATACTTTTAGAAGCTGCAAGTATGGGAATGCCTATTATTACAACTAATAATGTAGGATGTAGAGATGTAGTAGATGATGGAATTAATGGTTTTTTATGTGAAGTTAAAGATGCTAAAGATTTAGCTGCTAAAATGGAAATAATGTTAAATTTAACAGATGAACAAAGAAATATTATGGGAAAAGCAGGAAGAAAAAAGATAGTAAATGAATTTGATGAAAATATAGTAATAAATAAATACTTAGAATCTATCGAAGGCATATTGAAGTGAATAAGTTAATAATAACAGGCTCATCAGGTTTTATTGGAAGCTACTTTATAAATAATTATAAAAAAAAGTATGATATAAAAACTTTTAGTTTTAGAAATAGTGATATTAATTCTTTGGATTATAATAATATAGATGTAGTTGTACATCTATCTGCTTTAGTTCACCAGATGGGTGGAGCTAGTTGTGAAGAATATGAAAAAATAAATGTTACACAAACATTTGAACTTGCAAATAAGGCAAAACAGTTTGGTGTAAAACATTTTATTTTTATGAGTACTGTAAAAGTATATGGTGAGGAGGCAGATGGTTCTTATACTGAAAACACTATTTGTCAACCAGAAGATCAATATGGAAAAAGTAAATTAAAAGCAGAAATAGAGTTAAAAAAACTAGAAAACAAGAACTTTAAAATAAGTATTATAAGAACTCCGATAGTTTATGGGTATGGCGTTAAAGCAAATATAAAATCACTTGTAAATTTAGTAAACAAAATTTCATTATTGCCTTTTGCAAAAATAGAAAATAAAAGAAGTATGGTATATATAGGAAATCTATGTCATTTAGTTGATGAGGTAATAAAACAACAAAAATCTGGAATTTTTCTAGCAAGTGATGATAAACCTCTTAGTACAACAAAACTTATTGAGTTAATAGCTAAAAGTTTAGATAAAAAACTTTATCTAATAAAAGTTCCTTTTTTTGAGAATTTATTAAAATCACTTAAACCATCATTTCATAAAAGACTTTATGGAAGTTTAGAGGTTGATAATAGTATTACAAAAGAAAAGCTTAATTTAAAAAATCCATATACTGTAGATGAAGGTATAGCGCTTATGATAAAAGGAGAAGAAGTTTGATTTATATAATTTTATTATTAATATCTTTTTTTCTTACATATTTTATAAAAAATTATGCGATAAAAAAATCATTAGTTGCTCAAGTAAATGAAAGAAGTTCTCATACTATACCTACTCCTCATGGTGGGGGTATAGCTATAGCTATTACATGGTTTATTGGCTTATTTTATTTATACTTTACTTCTCAAATAGAAACAAATCTTTTTTATGCTCTGTTAGTAGGATTTATCATAAGTGTTGTTAGCTTTCTTGATGATTTATATGAGTTAAGCCCTAAGTTAAGACTCATAGTTCAAGCTTTGGTTGCTATTTTAGGTCTTTATTTTTTAGATGGTTTTGGAAGTTTGACTTTTGGACTATTTGATATTTCAAATTCTATTATTACAAATATTTTTGCATTCTTGCTTATAATTTGGTTTATAAATCTAACAAATTTTATTGATGGTATAAATGGATATGTAGGTAGCGAGTTTGTATTTTTAAGTATGGCAGGTTTTTTAATTTTTTCTGATAATGTATTTATTGTTTTAGGAATATCTGTTTTAGGATTTTTATTTTGGAATTTTAATAAGGCTAAAATTTTTATGGGAGATGTGGGAAGTACTCTTTTAGGATATAATATAGCAATTTTTACTCTATATTATTCAAACTTTGAACCTACAAATTTTTGGTTATGGATTGTATTGTTTTCTCTTTTTTGGTTTGATGCAACAATTACTTTAATAAGAAGAAAATTAAATGGTGAAAGATTAAGTCAAGCCCATAAAAAACATGCATATCAAAGACTTACTCAAGCTGGCTGGAGCCATTATAAAGTTACAAACTATTCTATATGTGTTAATTTAATACTTTTTGTTTTAGTATATTACATTTCTAATATTTTCATATCTTTTTTATTATCTTTAATATTATTATATAGTATAATGAAATTTATTGATTCAAAAAAGGCCTTTAAATAATGTTCCACATTGATAAACGAATTCTAAATTTTTTAGTTATTATTACTCTTACTATCTTTTCTTTTGCTTGGACTTTTTTCATATTTCATAAGTCATTTGATTGGTTTGTTGTTTTAACTGTTATTGTTTTAAGAATGGTTTCATCACTTATTCTTTTTAAAGACTTTTCTCTTTCTTGGAGTAAAGCAACACAAAAGACATTTATTTTAAAAAGTATAGTTTATATAACTCCTTTCTTTTTATATGCACCATATTTTCATGGAGAAGTTAGATTTGCACTTCTTGCTTCAGAGCTTTTTCTTTTTGTTTTTTCTGTAAACTTTTTAATGTACTCATACTATTTTGTAGTAAATAGAAGTAAAGTTCAAAAGACAAAAAGAGTAGTTATCTACGGTGCTGGAAAAGCTGGTATGAAGCTTGAAGAAGAGTTTAGACCTAGTAAATATAAAGTAAGATATTTTATTGATGATGACAAAATTATTCAAGGTAGAAGTATTGATGCAATAAGAATCTTATCAAAAGAAAAGTTCAAAGAAAAAGGTAAAAAGTACGACCTTCTTGTAATTGCTATGCCAAGTGCAACTCAAGAGCAAATCAACTCTGTTTATAAAGAGTTAAAAGAGTATTTTACAGAGATACAAATTCTTCCTTCTTTAGAAGAAATTCTAAGAGACAAAGACTTTTCAACACAGTTAAAAGACATCTCTGTTGAGGATTTACTAGCAAGGCACCCAAAAGATTTAGATAAACAAAGAATTGAAAACTTTATTAAAGACAAAGTTGTTCTTATTACAGGTGCTGGTGGAAGTATTGGTAGTGAGATTAGCAGGCAGTGCAAAAAATTTGGAGCTAAGCAACTTATTTTAGTTGATCATAGTGAGTTTAATCTTTACAGCATAACTGATGAGTTAAACTCTGAAATGGTAGTTCCAGTTATGCAAACAGTTAGAAACTTTGGCTTTATAGAAGAAACTTTTAAAAAGTATAAGCCAGAAATTGTTATTCATGCGGCAGCTTATAAGCATGTCCCACTTGTAGAAGGAAATATACTAGAAGGTATTTCAAATAATATTATGGGAACTAAAAACTGTATTGATCTTGCTATTAAGTACAAAGCTGAGAAATTTGTCCTTATTTCTACAGATAAAGCTGTACGACCTACAAATGTTATGGGAACTACAAAGCGTATTTGTGAATTGTATGCACAGAATATAAATACAGAAGAAAACACTGAAATAGTAGCTGTAAGATTTGGAAATGTTTTAGGAAGTAGTGGAAGTGTCATTCCTAAGTTTAAATCACAAATTGAAAAAGGTGGTCCTATTACTGTAACACATCCTGATATTACAAGATATTTTATGCTTATTCCAGAAGCTTGTGAGCTTGTACTTCAAGCAGCTAGTATAGGAAAAGGTGGAGAGATATTTATTCTTGATATGGGTGAACCAATTAAGATTGTAGATTTAGCTAAAAATATGATTGAATTAAGTGGAAGAAAAGAGATTCAAATAGAGTATTGCGGTTTAAGACCTGGTGAAAAGCTTTATGAAGAGCTTTTAATCAATGATAGCGATATGAAAACACAATATGAATCAATCACAGTAGCAAGCCCTACAAAATATGATATTAAGAAACTAAATCAAGATATAGCAGAGCTTTTAGTTTGTGAAGATAAAATAGCCAAACTAAAAGAGATAGTACCAGAGTTTGACCATAAATTAAACTGATTTAGAATCTAATTAAAATTTTGCTAAAATAGTATCTTTTAAATTAAAGAGAGAATACTATTATGAAATATACAAATATAAATTTTAATAACAAAACAATACTTATCACAGGAGCAGCAGGTTTTATTGGTTCAAGCTTGTGCTTCTACTTTCAAGAAAACTATCCAGATGCAGAAATCATTGCCTTAGATTGCTTTAGAAGTGGAGAGACTTTTTCAAATGGAAACTTAAAAAGCTTTGGACACTTTAAAAACCTTTTAGGATTTAATGGACAAGTAATAAGTGGTGATATAAATGACAAAAAATTACTAAAAGAGCTTGAAATAAACTTCAACTTTGATTATATATTCCATCAAGCAGCAATCTCTGACACTACAGTTTCTGAACAAGACTTAATGGTCCAAACAAATGTAAATGCATATGAAGACTTATTAAAAATTGCAATTGCTCACGGTGCAAATATGATTTATGCAAGTTCAGCTGCAACATATGGTGATAGCGATAGATTTGAAGTAGGGTTTGAACAACCAAACAATGCATATGGATTCTCAAAAGTTATGATGGATAACATCTCATACAAATACATCAAAAAAGGTGTAGATATCTCAATTGTAGGACTAAAGTATTTTAATGTATATGGTCCAAGAGAATTCTTTAAAAATAAAACTGCTTCTATGGTAGTTCAATTTGGACACCAAATTTTAAATGGACAAATACCAAAACTATTTGAAGGTAGTGATAAAATCTTAAGAGACTTTATTTATATTGAAGATGTAGTGCAAGCAAATATAAAAGCTTGTGCAGCAAAACAAAGTGGTGTTTATAATGTAGGTACTGGATGTGCAAGAAGTTTTGAAGATATTGTAAATATTTTACAAAAAGAGTTAGAAATTGACAATGGCAAAGAGTATATTCCAAATCCATTTGTAGGTTCTTATCAGTTCTTCACTGAAGCAAATATTGAATTTACAAAAGAAAATCTAGACTATGAGCCGAGTTTTTCTATGGAAGAGGGAATTAAAGCATACCTTCCAGAAATAAAAAGACTGTTTGAAACAGAAGTAAAAAAAGGTTAATCATTGGAAAATATTCAAAAACTAGCTTCAAACTATCAGCCAAAAATATTAGTAATTGGTGACTTGATGATTGATGAGTATCTTTGGGGAACTTGTGATAGAATCTCTCCAGAAGCTCCTGTACAAGTAGTTGATATTAAAAAAGAGACAAAGGTTTTAGGTGGAGCAGGAAATGTTATAAGCAATCTTGTAGCACTTGGAAGTGAAGTTTCTGTTATGTCAGTTATTGGTAATGATGAAGCAGGTCATGAAGTAAAATCAATGCTTGACAAACAAGGAGTAAAATCTTTTTTAGTTGAGCAAAGTGGAAGAAAAACTTCAAGAAAAACAAGACTTATGGCTTCTCATTCTCAAGTAGTAAGATATGACAAAGAGAGTAAGAACTCTATTTCAACAAGTAGTGTAAAAGCTATTTTTGATAAATTACAAGAAAAAATTACTAGCTATGATACGATTTTATTATCTGATTATAATAAAGGAGTGTTAACACGTGAACTTCTAGAAAAAATTATTCCTTATGCAAATAAATATAATAAAAAAGTTTTAGTAGACCCAAAAGGAAGTGACTTCTCAAAGTATAATGGAGCATATCTTTTAACTCCAAATAAAAAAGAAGCACAATTAGCTTCTGGTATAGAAATTGAAAATGATGATACTTTAAAAAAAGCCCTTGAAAAACTAAAAACTGATGCAAACCTTGGAGTTTCTCTTATAACTTTAAGTGAAAATGGAATTGCTATTTTAAAAGATGATGAGGTAATAGTAAAACCAACAGTTGCAAGGGAAGTTTATGATGTAACAGGTGCTGGAGATACTGTTCTTGCTTCATTAGGTTTTGCTCTAAGTTTAAATTGTGAAATTGAGACTTGTTTAGAGTTTGCAAACTTAGCTGCTGGAGTTGTAGTTAGTAAAATTGGAAGTGCAACTGCTACTTTAGATGAAATTGAAGAGTATCAAACAAGCTTAAATAAAAGTTCAATTGAACTTCACATAAAATCAAAAGAAGATATAGCAAAGATATCTACAAGATTAAAAGCTCAAGGTAAAAAAGTAGTATTTACAAATGGTTGCTTTGATATTTTACACAGAGGTCATGTAAGTTATTTAAATGTAGCAAAATCTTTTGGTGATGTTTTAATTTTAGGACTTAACTCAGATGCTAGTGTGAAAAGACTTAAAGGTGAAAATAGACCAATAAATAATGAAGAAGATAGAGCATATATTTTATCTGCTTTAGAGTGTATTGATTATGTTGTTATCTTTGATGAAGATACTCCTTATGATCTTATAAAAGTAGTAGAGCCTGATATTTTAGTTAAAGGCGCAGATTATGAAGGTAAAGAAGTAGTAGGAAGTGATATTGCAAAACAAACAAAACTTGTTGAATTTGTTGATGGAAAAAGTACTACAAAAACAATAGAAAAAATTCAAGGGGCAAATTAGAATGAAAACTGTTATTGAAAATGAATTTGAAGCTCATTTAGAAACTATTTTAAAAGTTAAAGAAACTATGGTTGAACCATTACAAAAAGCTGCAGCCTTAATAGTTGAAACACTTAAAAATGGAAATAAAGTATTATTCTTTGGAAATGGTGGAAGTGCAGCAGACGCACAACATATTGCAGCAGAATTATCTGGAAGATACAAAACAGAAAGACGTGGACTTCCTGGTATTGCTCTTACAACTGATACTTCAGCTTTAACTGCTATTGGAAATGACTATGGTTATGATAGAGTTTTTGATAGACAAGTTGAAGCACTAGCTCAAAAAGGGGATTTACTTTTTGGTATTTCTACTTCTGGAAACTCTAAAAATGTTATAAATGCCTTTAAAGTAGGGCAAGAAATTGGTTGCAAAATTGTTGGTATGTCAGGACGTGATGGGGGAGCTATGAACGATTATTGTGATGTAAATTTAATTGTTCCTTCAAATGATACTCCAAGAATCCAAGAGATGCATATTCTTTTTGGTCATACAATTTGCCAAATAATAGATAATGAGTTATCATAAAATGCTTACTATAAACTATAAGACAAGAAATTCTCTTATAAGTAAACTTCTTGAAAAAGAAAATATAAAAGAAGTAAAAAAGCCATCTTTCTTTTCAAAACTTTTTGGAAAGAAAGAGTTTGCAGATATCTATTTTCATAGTGGAAATTTGGATGAACAATCCTTAGAAAATATTAAAAAAGCAAAAAAAGTTTTTGTAAACTCTCAAACTGTGCACCATGAATTACTTAAAAAATTTCAAGAAAATCTTGATAAGGTAGAAGTTTTATATCCAAGTGTAAATGTTGAGTATAAAAAACCAAAAGAAGTTAAATTAGCTTTTTGTGAAAAACAAAATATTGACCCTAAAAAGAAGATTGTTTTTTTTACAGCTAAGAATTTCAAAACTTCAGGTGTAAAAGAGTTTATTTCTATTGTTTTACAATTAAGTAGTGAAAATTACATAGCAGTAATAGAAGGTGATAAAAAGCAAATCACAAACTTAAGATTTCAATTATCAAAAATAAATGTAGAAGATAAGATTCTTTTATTAGAAGATTATGCAAATAAAGATGACCTTTTCTTAGCAAGTGATATTTTTATCTTACCTACATATAGTAAGAACTTTGCTTCAAACATCTTAAAAGCAATGTATTGTAAGTGTGCTGTTTTTGTAACTGCGTCAAATCCTGCAAAAGAGTTAGTTGATATTTTCTCTATGATGGAAAGTCCAGATGATAGAAGTATGCAGTTTAAAGTAGAAGCTTTACTTCAAAATAAAAATGATTTAAAACTAATAAAAAAACAAAATAGAAAAATAGCCAAAGAGTACTCTTTAGCTAATGCTTTAATAAAAGTTGAAAAAAGTATTTCTACTTTATAATCAATCCTTTCTAACTCTTAAAAATGAAGCAAACTTCGGTTTGCCATTTTTAGTAAAACCATAATATTTAAAACTAACTATTGTTCCTACTTTAAAAGATTTTTCTCTTTGTACTTTTGTAAAACCAGTTCCTAGATTAAATGTTGTTCCATTTTCTAATTTTACTTTTAAACTTTTAAGCACTCCTGTTTTTTTAGACATGTTTATACCTATAACTTCTCCTTCCATATCTGAAAAGTTTTTTACTTTTAGTATATTTGAACTTCTTCCACAAAAATAGTTCAAAGTAGGATTTTTTACTATTACACCTTCACCTTTTTTATTTGTAACTTCTTCCATAAATTTTTTTAAATGAGTTTTATCTTTTATTTTAATTTGTTTGATTACTTTTATATGTTGCAGTTTCTCTTTTTCTATATATTTTTGTACCAACTGTAATCTTGAAAGGAAATCTCCTTTTTGATGTGGTACTTCAAATATATTATATGTTATTTCCTTCCATTTCTTTGATGGTTTTTTATCCATTACGATACTTTGGATATTTTCAAAATCATCTCTTTTTGTCCACAACTCTCCATCAAGTTCAAAATCAGGTAAGTTTTTTATAAACCATTTAGGAGCATGGATTTTATTTCCTTTTCTTGTTAAAAGCTCTTTTGTGTTCCAGTAAGCTCTTATTCCATCAAGTTTTTCACTCATTACCCAATTTTTTATGTTATCATGTTGTTCATATTTTTTTGCCTTTTGTAAATCAAGGCCAAAAATAAAACTATTTAATATTAGTATTAAAAATAATTTGTTCATGCTAAACCTTTAAATAATAAAAAATATTATAATTATATGCCTTTAAAAAAAATTAAAGATTAAAGTATTGTTTAAACCAAACTTAAGAACAAAAGGGTATAATACGCGAATATTTTTCACTAAAAAAAATTAAGGAAAGAAAATGTCAAGAAGATGCGCTGTATCAGGAAAAGGACCTATGGTTGGAAACAACGTGAGTCACGCAAATAACAAAACAAAAAGAAGATTTTTACCGAACTTAAGAACTGTAAGAGTTACTTTAGAAGATGGTACAACTAGAAAAATCAAAATTTCAGCTAAAGAGTTAAGAACTCTTAAAAAGAACTCATAGAAAGCACATGTAAAGTGCTTTCATGAGCATTTTTAAACGAATAAAAAAAGCTCTTGGCTGGGAGATACGTTCAGCTAAACCAGAATATGACTTAAATCCAGTCATATATTCTCAACTTAAACCTTTTAGACTACCTCTTATTTTAGTACAAATGATTTTGATGATTGGTACATTTGGTTATGTGTACATTGAAGATTATTCAATTATGCATGCTATTTTTCAATCAGCTTATACTTTTACAACTACTGGATTTGGTTCCTTAAATGAAGAAAACTTTAGTAATGCAGGAATTGTTTTTACTGTAACACTTATGTTAGCAGGATTTGCTGTACTTACTTTTTCAGTGGGTATTTTAATTAGCACGATATCAAACGGTACTCTTTTTAAGTTAATAAAGGAAAGAAATATGCTTTACAAAATTGCAAGGCTAAGAAGACATTTTGTGATTTTTTATCACAATGAATATACTGCTCAGTTAGCAAGACAGTTTAATGAAAACCATATCCCATTTGTTGTTGTTGACCCAAGTGATGAAATTGAAGATATCGCAAAAGAGTGCAACTATCCATACTTTGTAAAAGAAGAACCATACAAAGAAGATGCATTTTTAAAATCACACTTAAGTTCAGCAAAGGGAGTTATTTCATTATCAAAGAATATTTCAAACAATATTACTTTGATTGCTTCTGTTAGATTATATGAAAAAGAGTTAGGACGAAGTCCTTTCTTAATCATTTCAAATGCAGAAACACAAAATGAAAAGATTAGACTTATGAAACTTGGTGCTGATAAAGTTGTTGCAACTCCTTCACTTATGGCAAAAAGAGTTTCTGCTATGGCAATTAGACCAGAGATGGAAAATGTACTTGAAGAGTTTTTATATAAAAGAGATACTCCTATTGATATGGAAGAAGCTTTTGTAAATGAAAACTCTTGGGCAATAAATAGAGAGATTAAAGATTTAAGATTAAGGGATAAAATCAAAGTATCTGTTATTGGAATTACAGAGAAAAAAGGTAGATTTATCCAAATGCCAAAGGGGTCTACTATAATTACATCAGAATCAAAATTACTTTTAGTAGGGAATCAAAAAGCAATCTCAAAAGCAAAAAGAATTATCTCTTTAGAAGAAAAACCAGACGACTTATAAAATAAAAGGATGATTAATGTTTACAATCTTACCAATAAAAGGTTATATAGACCAAATTGATGGTTTTTACTGTGATGGTATTCATGCAGGATTAAAACCAAATGGAAATAAAGACTTAGGTTTTATTTATTCTGATACTCTTTGTGATGTGGAAGCAGTTTTTACTAAAAATAAATTTCAAGCAGCTCCACTTAAGCATTATCAAATGTATGAAAAAGGTTTTCAGTCAAATTTTGTACTTATCAATTCTAAAAATGCAAATGCAATGACAGGACAAAAAGGAATTGATGATATAAATGAAATTTTTTCTTCTATAAATCACAAAATTGTAAATCCAATTATGAGTTCAACTGGGGTTATAGGAAATCCTCTTCCAAAAGAGAAAATTATTGTAGGAGCTAACTCTTTTGATTTAAGTTCAAAAAGTGGGCAAAATCTTTCAGAAGCTATTATGACAACAGATGCTTATCCTAAAACTTGCATGTATGAAGTAAAAATTGATGAAGAAAAGTCATTTAAAATAGGTGCAGTAGCAAAGGGTGCAGGAATGATAAATCCAAATCTTGCAACAATGCTTTGTTTTATTTGTACTGATGCAGCCATTCCAAAAGAAGATATGAAAGAACTTTTAGAAGAAGCTTCTCATACTACTTTTAATGCAATATCAGTTGATGGTGATACTTCTACAAATGATACAGTTCTTTTAATGTCTAATAAAAAATCTTTATCTTATGACAAAGAAGCATTTAAAGAGGTTTTAAAACTTGTAATGCATGATCTAGCAATGTTAATGGTTGCAGATGGGGAAGGTGCTAAAAAAGCAGTTGCTTTTGAAGTAGTAGGAGCAAAAAATGATGAAGAAGCTGAAACTGCTGCAAAAGCATTATCAAACTCACTTTTAGTAAAAACTGCACTTTTTGGAGAAGATCCAAACTTTGGAAGAATTGCATCAACTATTGGTGCAAGTCAAATTGAGTGTGATGAAACTAAATTAACTATTTCATATAATGACGTAAAAGTTTATGAAAATGGTGTTATTTTATTTGATGAAGTATGTGAAGCAAAAGCAGCAGAAGTACTTAAAAACTGTGAATTTAAGATTTTATGTGATATTGGATTAGGTGAAGGTAAGTTTACTGCATATGGGTGTGATTTAGGTTACAAATATGTTGAAATTAATGCTGATTATAGAAGTTAAATTTAAATATAATTAAGTGCTATACTGTTATAATAATTTAATACATTAATATTAAGGATTGAAAATGTTCCATGAATTTAGAGAAGAAATAACTGAATTAAAACAAAGTGATGCACACTTTATTAAAGTGTTTGAAAAACACAATGAATTAGATGAAGAAATTCAAGAAATGGAAAAAAACCTTGCTGATCAATTTGAAATTGAAAAAAAGAAAAAAGAAAAATTAAAACTAAAAGATGAAATTTATAATATTATTGTAAATTACAAAAAAGAGAACAATCTATAATTTTATAGATTATTTTATAAAAAGGATGGAAGTTTTTTACTTTCATCCTTTTTTTTTGCTTAAAAATACCGAGAACTAAGCCTTCTTTAGATAAAATATCTAAATTTTAGAACAAAGGCATTTATTAATGGAAAACCTTTTTGAAAATCAAGACATAATCGATATTAAGATAGAAGATAGTATCAAAGCTTCATATTTAGATTACTCTATGAGTGTTATTATTGGTAGAGCACTACCTGATGCAAAGGATGGACTAAAACCAGTTCACAGAAGAATACTTTATGCAATGCATGATTTAAATATGAGTTCAAGAAGCCCGTATAAAAAATCTGCAAGGATTGTAGGGGATGTAATTGGTAAGTACCACCCACATGGTGATAGCTCTGTTTATGATGCATTAGTAAGAATGGCACAAGATTTTTCAATGAGAGCACCATTAGTTGATGGGCAAGGAAACTTCGGTTCAATTGACGGCGATAATGCTGCTGCTATGAGGTATACAGAAGCTAGGATGACTAAAGTTTCTGAAGATATCTTAAAAGATATTGATAAAGATACAGTTAACTTTGTACCTAACTATGATGATACAATGAGAGAACCAGATGTATTACCAACAAGGGTTCCAACTCTTTTATTAAATGGTTCAGAAGGTATTGCTGTTGGTATGGCGACTAAGATTCCACCTCATAACTTAAATGAGTTATTACAAGGTGTTCTTCATATGATTGATAATCCAGAAACTACAGCTGATGAGTTAATGGAGTTTATCCAAGGTCCAGATTTCCCAACTGGTGGTACAATCTTTGGAAGAAGAGGTATTATTGACGCGTATAATACTGGACGTGGAAGAGTTAAAATTAGAGCAAAACACCACATTGAAACAAAAGGTAAAAAAGAAGTAATCGTTTTAGATGAACTTCCATACCAAGTAAATAAATCAAGACTTATTGAACAAATTGCAACACTTGCAAAAGATAAGCATATTGAAGGTATTTCAGAAGTAAGAGATGAGTCAGATAGAGAAGGTATTAGAGTTGTAATTGAACTTAAAAAAGATGCAATGAGTGAAATTGTATTAAATAACCTTTACAAATCAACTCCAATGGAAACTACCTTTGGTATTATTCTTTTAGCTGTTCATAACAAAGAGCCAAAAGTATTTAATTTACCAGAGTTGTTAAATGTATTCTTATCTCATAGAAAAACTGTAATTATTAGAAGAACAATTTTTGATTTAGAAAAAGCAAAAGCTAGAGCTCATATTTTAGAAGGTCTAAAAATTGCTTTAGATAATATTGATGAAGTTGTTAAAATTATTAGAGCTAGTGCAAATGATGCTGATGCAAAAGATAGTTTACAAAATAGATTTGGATTAAGTCCAATTCAATCACAAGCAATCTTAGATATGAGACTTGGAAGATTAACTGGTCTTCAAAGAGATAAGTTAGAAGCTGAGTATCAAGAGTTATTAGCACTTATTGCAGAACTAGAAGCTATTTTAAAATCTGAAGATAAATTAAATGAAATCATTAGAGAAGAATTATTAGAAATCAAAGAAAAATACTCTGAAGAAAGAAGAACAGAGATTGAAGACTCATATGATGAAATTGATATTGAAGATTTAATTCCAAATGAGCCAATGGTAGTTACTATTACTCATAATGGATATGTAAAAAGAGTTCCAATTAAGTCTTATGAAAAACAAAGAAGAGGTGGCAAAGGTAAAGTAGCTGTTACTACTCACGAAGATGACTTTATTGAGAAGTTCTTTGTTTCAAATACACATGATACTTTAATGTTTATTACAAATATGGGACAATTATACTGGTTAAAAGTATATAGAATTCCAGAAGGAAGTAGATCTGCTAAAGGTAAAGCAGTAGTTAACTTAATCAACTTAAGAGCTGATGAAAAAATTATGGCTATTTTACCAACATCAGATTTCGATGAGTCTAAATCTTTAGCGTTCTTTACTAGAAATGGTATTATTAAAAGAACATCATTAAAAGACTTTAGTAATATTAGATCAAATGGTGTAAGAGCTATTGTTCTTGATGATGCAGATGAAGTTGTAACAGCTAAGATTACAACTGTTGAAACTCAAAACCTAATGATTTTTACAAGTTTAGGTCAATGTATTAGATTTGATATTGAAAAAACAAGAGAGCAAGGAAGAACTACAAGAGGTGTTAGAGGTATTAAGTTTAAACATGACACTGACTTTGTAGTTGATGCTGAGATTATTGAAGATGATCAATATGAGTTATTAACAGTATCTGAAAAAGGTATTGGAAAAAGAACAACAGTAGATGAATACAGACTTACAAATAGAGCTGGTTCAGGTGTTATCTCTATGAAACTTCACCAAAAAACTGGAAATGTTGTTGGTGCAGTACTTGTTGATGAAACACAAGATTTAATGGCATTAACTTCTATTGGAAAAATGATTAGAGTTGATATGCAAACAATTAGAAAAGCTGGAAGAAATACTTCAGGTGTAATTATTGTAAATGTAGATGCAAAAGATAAAGTTGTTTCTATTGCAAAATGTCCAAAAGAACAAGATGAAGAATTAGATATTGAAAGTGCCGCTACAATGGATGGTATCGATTTAAATGAGTTTAATCTAGTAGATAAAAATGAAGAAATAAGTGAAGACCAAAACGATGGTTTAAATATTGACAATGACGAAAAAGGAAATGAATAATGAGAAAATTTAATGTAGCAGTCGTTGGTGCTACTGGTGCCGTTGGGGAAGAATTATTTAGAGTTTTAAAAGAGTATAATTTCCCTATCAATAAATTAGTTCCTCTAGCAAGTGCTAGAAGT
Source organism: Arcobacter sp. CECT 8983 (assembly GCF_004118855.1). Taxonomy (NCBI): domain Bacteria; kingdom Pseudomonadati; phylum Campylobacterota; class Epsilonproteobacteria; order Campylobacterales; family Arcobacteraceae; genus Arcobacter; species Arcobacter sp. CECT 8983. Next base: position 549,886 of record NZ_PDKF01000004.1, read on the forward strand.
GCTGGAGAAAAAATCGAATATGCGGGAAAAGAGTACACAGTTTTAGAATTAACTGATACTGTTTTTGAAGAGCAAGAAGTAGAGATTGCATTCTTTAGTGCTGGTGGAAGTGTATCTGAAAAATTTGCAAAATTTGCAGTTGATGCAGGTGCAGTTGTTATTGATAATACAAGCCACTTTAGAATGGATCCAAATGTTCCATTAGTAGTTCCAGAAGTAAATCCAGAAGATATTGCAAAATGGAGAGAAACAGGAATTATTGCAAACCCAAATTGTTCAACTATCCAAATGGTTATGTCATTAAAACCATTAGATGAATTATATGGAATTAAAAGAGTTGATGTATCAACTTATCAAGCAGTATCTGGTGCTGGTAAAACTGGTATGGAAGAACTTGTTAAACAAATGCAAGATTTCTTTGCTTTTAAATTAGATGAATCAAAAAAAGAAGCATTTGCTCACCAAATTGCTCTTAATGTAATACCACAAATTGATGTAGCTCAATCAAATGGTTTTACAAAAGAAGAGATGAAGATGATTAATGAAACTCAAAAGATTTTACATAAAGATGTTGCAGTTGCTGCAACTTGTGTAAGAGTTCCAGTATTAAGATCTCACTCTGAGTCTATTACAGTTACATTTGCTGATGATGTAGATGTAGATGTAAATGAAGTAAGAGAATCATTAGAAAGATTTGAAAATGTTGAAGTTATTGATGATTTAGAAAACAATGCATATCCAATGCCAATTATTTCAACTGATACAGATACTACTTATGTAGGTAGAATTAGAAAAGATGTTTACTCTCCTAATGTGGTACATTATTTTAATGTAGCTGACCAAGTAAGAGTAGGGGCAGCAACTAATGCTGTTAGAATTGCTATTAAATGGGTTGAAATGGAGAGCAATATTTAATGATAGAGAAACTATTCGAAAATTCACTGTGGGGAAGTAGATTTATTGTACTTCTTGCAGTGATTTTTGGATTAATCGGAGCTATAATACTTTTTATAGTTGCAAGTGTAGATATATATGAAGTTGCAAAGTATGTATATATAACATTTTCAACCGGTGCACATCCTGAAAATTTCCATGAAGATATAGTAGCAAATATTATAGGAGCAGTTGATTTATACTTAATTGCTGTTGTAATGCTGATTTTTTCTTTTGGATTATATGAACTTTTTATCTCAAAAATAGATGCAGCAGAGAAAGCTCATGAAGATGCAAGTACTATTTTAGCAATACATTCATTGGATCAATTAAAAGATAAAATAGCTAAAGTAATAGTTATGGTTTTAGTTGTGAACTTTTTTCAAAGAGTAATTCATACTGACTTTAAGACTCCACTTGAAATGATGTATTTTGCACTATCTATTACTGCTTTAGCAGTAGGACTTTACTTTATCGGTAAGGTACAAAAACACTAATTAACAAGGTAATTTATTATGTCAAAAATTTTTGTAGACGCATGTTTAAGAAAAGAAACTCCTTATACTCCTGTATGGATGATGAGACAAGCAGGAAGATATCTTCCTGAATATATGGAAGTTAGAGCTCAAGCAGGAAGCTTCTTAAAACTTTGCCATGACCCAAAAAAAGCTTGTGAAGTAACAATTCAACCACTTGATATAGTTGGAGTTGATGCAGCTATTTTATTTAGTGATATTCTTGTTATTCCAGATGAAATGGGAATGGATTTAGAATTTATTAAAGGTTTTGGTCCAAAATTTAATGATCCATTACAAACAGAAGAAGATTTAGATAGATTAATTGGTGGGGAAGAAGCTGCTGATAAATTAACTTATGTTTATGAAACAATTAAGTTATTAAAAAAAGAGTTACCAGAAGATAAAGCTTTAATTGGATTTACAGGCGCACCTTGGACTTTAGCAACTTATATGATTGAAGGACAAGGAACTAAAACATACAATATTTGTAAAAAAATGATGTATTCAAATCCTGAGTTTTTACATAAAATCTTAAGAAAAGTAACTGATGTAGTTAAACACTATATGATTAAACAAATTGAAGCTGGTGCTGATGTTGTTCAAATCTTTGATTCATGGGCTGCTGCAATTGAACCAGGAAAATATGATGAGTTTTCTTGGAAATATATGGTTGAGATTGCAGAGTATATTAAAGAAAAATATCCAGAGATTCCAGTTATTATGTTCCCTAAAGGTGTAGCTGCATTTATCGAAAGAGGTGGAGTTTATGGAAACTTTGATGTATTTGGTGTAGACTGGGGAACACCAATGGCTCTAGCAAAAGAAAAACTTGGTGACAAGTATGTATTACAAGGAAATATGGAACCTTGTAGATTATATTCAAAAGAAGCAACAACACAATGTGTAGAAGCTATTCAAAATGTAATGCAAGGTGAAGGTCATATCTTCAATCTAGGACATGGTATTTTACCTGATGTTCCTGTTGAAAATGCAAAACACTTTGTAAGTGAGTGTCAAAGGGTTTCAAAAAAGTAAATGTCTTATTCTAATAATATTATCTTTGGTCCTATTCCTTCAAGGAGATTTGGAATCTCTTTAGGAATAGACCTATCTCCTTCAAAAAAACAATGCAACTTTGACTGTCTATACTGTGAGCTTGAAAAAGCTAAAACAGTTGATACAATGACAACTTATCCAAGTGTTGAAGAAGTAATAGCAGAAGTAAAAGCCTCTTTTGAAAAACATCCTAAAATTGATGTTATAACTATAACTGCAAATGGTGAACCAACTTTATATCCAGATTTAGAAAGGTTGGTTGATGAACTTAATAAAATAAAAAAAGATGCAAAAACTCTTATTCTTTCAAATGGAAGTACAATCTATGATGAGAAGATTTACAAGGCACTTCTTAAAATTGATACTGTAAAGTTATCACTAGATTGTGTAAGTGAAAAGTGCTTTAAAAAACTTGATCGAATTCATAGTGGAATTGATATACAAAAGATAATTGACTATATGATTAGATTTAGTCAAGAAACTAAAAATATACTTGTATTAGAGGTTTTATTTGTAAAAACACTAAATGACAAAGATGAAGAGATAAAAGCTCTTTATGAGGCTATTAAGAAAATTAAACCACATAGAGTAGACATTGGTACTATTGATAGACCACCTGCATATAATGTAAAACCTGTGTCTTTTGAAACCTTAGAAAAAATAGCAGAAACCTTTGAAGGTATGAATGTAAATATAGCATATAAAAATAGACCAAAACTGCAATCAAGTTTTTCAGAAGAAGAAATAAAAAATATGCTAAAAAGAAGACCTCTTACACAAGAAGATATTAATAATATGTTTGATGAGGATTCAAAAAAATTATTAGAAAAATTAGTTTTAGAACAAGTAGTATCTCTTGTAGATAGCTCAGGTTTAAATTTTTATAAAAATTTGTAAATTTTCAAGAAAACCCTTGACAAAATTTACAAATTTTACTATACTTCCACTCCATTTAAAGAGGAAGTCAAATTCCGGCATAGCTCAGTGGTAGAGTAGATGACTGTTAATCATTTGGTCCCTGGTTCGAATCCAGGTGCCGGAGCCACTTAACACTTCACTTTAGATGATAAAAAACTTACATTCCGGCATAGCTCAGTGGTAGAGTAGATGACTGTTAATCATTTGGTCCCTGGTTCGAATCCAGGTGCCGGAGCCACTTTTTATTGTAACCCCTACAAATAGAATATTCCAACCTTAACTTTTTCATTGATTGCCAGTTTGACTGCCAACGATTGACAAATTTTTTATATACTTTTAATTTCTTATAAAAATAATTTTTTCTTACTTTACAAATTAAAATAATAAGTGATTGCCAAATCGACTGCCAAACTAGATAATAGAGTTTAAAAAAACACCTCTTTTAATATGCGGTTTCTTCATGTATCTAGCATATTTTGATAAGGTTGTTGTAGAGTCAATATGACCCATCATATTAGCTACCCAAAGGATATCTTCATTCTCTATCATCATTGTTGCAAAAGAGTGTCTTGTATGATATATAGGTCTATACTTGAAATCACATTTTGCAAGAAGTTTTTTCCAATATGTATTTCTTAACCTTTTAATATCATAATAATGATTACCCTCTTTATTTAAAAAAACAAACTCACTTATATCTGCTGTTCTTTCATATTGTTCTTTTAAAAATGGGATTAGTGTATCAATCATATCAATAGTCCTAATACTATTAATAGTTTTTGGAAGTCTTATTAGACCCATCTTAATACTTCTTCTAATAGTGATTTCTTTTTTCTCAAAATCTATATCTTCCCATTTTAAACCTATTAATTCTCCACTTCTAGCACCAGTCAAAAATGCAGTTGCAAGAAAGTTTTTAAATTGTCCTTCTGCATTAGATAGAAGAATTTTAATTTCTTCAATTTTGAAAGGTTGAATTTCAGGAGGAGCAACTCTAGGAGCTCTTACTCTAAGTAGAGGATTTTTATCTATAATTTCATCATCTATCGCATCATTAAAAAGTCTAGACATTACTTTTCTAACTGTTTTAACTCTACTAGGACTAAGTTTTTTAATTGTTATTAAATCACTTTGCCATTTTTTTAAGTCAGATGGTTTTATCTCATATATTCTTTTGTGTCCGAAAACACTTTTTATATGATTTTTATAGATACTTTTATAATCAGCAGTTGTATCTTCATTTCTGTATGATTTATGCATTTCTATTGATGTATGAATAAATTCATCAACTGTTAACATTTTACTTTGAAAGAACTCACTTGAATTTTCTTCAAGTGCTAAAAGCATTTTAGGAATAATATGATTTTCTGCTTTTCTAATATTTTCTTTTGTAGCAGGCAAACCAAGTGATTTTCTTTGTCTTCTTCCTTCATCATCGACAAAGTCTACTCCTAAATATTTACTTCCATTTTTTGTTTTTGTTATTCTTAATTTTACTTTTGACATTGATTATCCTTTTTCAGATAACCATTATCATCATAAATACAAATGTAATTATAATCCATAATAGTTAAATAATCAAAATATTATTTTCTAATAGAAGATATAATCTCCTCAATAGTTTCATCTATATTTAGATTTGTAGTAGTCTTTGGACTTTCTCCTTCAATCCATTTATCAAGTTCATATCTATTAAAGATAAGCTTTTTTATCTTTTTATGAAAATGTACACCTTGAACAAACTCCCCAGAGCTAATTAGTTTTCTAATATTCTCTTCTGAGTAGCTAATATACTTAGCTGTTTCACTTACAGATAGCCACTTCTTTTCATTAGATACTTTTTCTTCAAGAGTATTGATTTTTTCTAATATAGTGTTTATTTTTTCAAGATTTTCAAACGAGATGTTCATAATGCACCTCCTTAGTTGAAACATTAGGAACTAAATCTCTTTTAAGAGCTTCTTTTAATGTAACTTCATAAATATCTTTATTCCTTTTTGATTCATGTTGGGTTTCTTGAACCTTTTCTAAATATCTAAGTAAATCATAATCACTTAGTGTTGATACAGATATAGTCTTAATTGGTTCAATTATTGTCTTATCTTCTAATTGTCTAAGATGTTGTTTTGAGTTATCAGGATTAATTACTTCTATATCTATATATCTTTTCTTTAGTTCTTTCTTTGATGTTGTTTTATTTAATGAATCTTTTGCTTTTGTAAATAAGCTAGATAAGTATTCACTATCTATTAGTAGATTATTTATAAATGCTTTTCTAAGTAAAGCTATATATTCAAACTCAAATCTGTTTTCATCATAAGTAGATACTTTTCTTTTTACTCTTTTTAAACATATACTTGATTGTAAGAAAGATACTATATTAAACTCATCTTTTACCTCCTTGCCATAAGCTATGAGTTTTTGCTTTATACTTATTATGTTTTAAAGTATCCTCTGTAATAGATGTTGTATCTATTAGTCTTATATCTTCCATAGCTTGATTAAATAGATTCTTTGCATTATGTAGTAAGTCTTCTACTGTTAATATCTCATAGGCTCTTAAATGAGTTCTATTCATTTGAAACTCTATATTAAATAATGGCTCATCTAAACTAAGGTCATTATTTAAAAAGTACTCATTCATAAGCTCATACTTCTTTGACTTCTTAAGCTCCAAACCTTTATTATAAATTCTTAGTTTAAATGGCTCTTTTCCTACATAGATAGTTTGTGTACTGTTTGCATCTCCTATCTCATTTATAGTTGAATACTTTCTCTTTCTTGTACTAAACATATCTTTTGAAATAAAAGATAAGTCATACTGTATAAAACAGTTTATATCTGCTCTTGTAACTGGTATATAATCACTTATATACCCTTTTAGCATATCTTTTAGTAAAGTAATCAATGAACTAATACCAAGAGTATAAATACCATTTCCTTGAAGCTGTACTCTTATATCATTTAAACCTCTGTTTTTATACTTGTCTTTAAATCCAATTCTAAAAAACTCATTTAAATCTTTAAACCAATAAAAGCCTTCCTTCTTTCCTAAATAGTTTAAATGTATATCTTCTATAGTAATAGATATATCATTGTTCTCATATTCAATCTCTCTTTTCTCAAACTTTCCTTTTATATCTTCTATTTGGTCTAAAATATCTAAAAATAAATCATCATAGTTTTCATTAGATTCAAAGAAGAAATATAAAGTATCAATGCCATAAAGTTTTTTTATTTCACTCATGTTTTTTTTCTCCTTGTGTTTAAGCAAGGGGTATTACTAATAACCCCTTACTTTTTTTGTTGCGACACCTTTAAAAAAATTTAATAAACCTCCGTTTATCAAGATTTTTTATAAAGAGTGTCCCCATAGATTAAAGACCATAGAAACTATATTTTGAAGAAATGATTCCTACATCAACTTCAACCTCTTTGTTCTCTTTTCCTTTGTATAACTCAATCTTTGAATCAGGAATAGAGATTGTATGAAGCTCTTTTACTTTTGTTCCATTTGCTCTTACAACTTCTACAAGTATCTGGAGCTTCGCCTTTATATCTACTTCTAATCCATCCTCTTTTTTATACTTGCTTTTACCAATTGTATTAATTAGTAATCCTTTTAGTTTTAACATTGTTTATCCTTTGTGTGTTGTTTGGATAACGCGTTATCTTTTGTGTAATTACAGAAAGAAGTTTAATTGGATTTATTTTTTTTTAGAAGTTAATTTGCCTAGTCAATGACTAGTGAAATTAAATATTTTCAAAGATAGGGTGTTTTTTATAGTTTGATTTTGTTCTGTATTCAAGTATTTCTAAACCATTGAAAAAGTCCCTTGTTTGTACTTGTTTTTCAATATGTTTTTTTGAAAGGTTTGAATTAAACATATAATCAAAGAATGAATTTAAAAGATTATTTATACACTTAGCTAATGTAGTATATGGAATATGTTTGTTCAAATTTAAAGTTATATCAGCTAAAACTCCTTTTTTATAAAGGATAAAAGAGCTAATCTGACAACTTCTAAAAATCTGTGTATCTTCAAGTTTTGAAGCAGAGTTTAGAAAGTTTCTTTGATTGTATAAAGTATCAATCTTTTCTTTGTTCTTTTCTAAAAATGTATCTTTGTCTATGTAGTTTAATACATAATACATTGCACTTATTTCTAAAGGATTACTGTTAAATTCATTATAGATATTTAATGCAGTTTGAGAAGATGGAGTATTATTTATTAGTTGATAATCTTTTAGTGTTTTTATTTTAGGAGTTATTGCTTCAATAACTTTTGGATGTTTGGTTTTTGCTATACCTCTTTGTATTGCACAATCAATTTGTTCTAACTCACTTAAATTATTTAAAGCTTCAAGATGTGAAAAGATTTTTTCAAGAAGAATGGTTAACCTGTAGAATACTCTTTTATCATTCATGATACATGACTTATCATATTTAATTAACTCTTTAAATACTTCAATTTGTTCATCTTGAAAGTCATATTCATACATTGATAAAGTATTTTCTAAAATAGAGTTTTCTTCTTTTTTAGAATCAATATATTCAAGAGTTTTTGTAATGTTATATATATCTAGGATAAGTTCTTTAACTTCCTCATAGTTAACATCATCTTTAAACTCTTTTAGGCTTTCATCTATAAACGTCGATATAGAGTTAAAAGTATCCTCTAATTTCAATAAAGAGTTTATCTTTTTGTTAAAAAGTTTATTCATATCTTTTTCTTTAGATAACTATTTTAATTATAGAATAAATTACCATAATTTTTATTATATATAAATAATAAATTAGTATAATATTTATTATGGAGAAGACATGAATATTTGTAATAAAAGAGGCTGTAATAGAGAAGTTTATAATGAATATAAGCAATGTATATTTCATTGTGATAAAAGTAGTTTTGAATCAATTGATATAAATTTATTTTGGGACGAAATTAGAAATACTTATGTATCCTATTCAGGTTTTAATCATCAAATAATTACTAATGAAGTTCAAGTTAGTAATGTTGTTTTCCCAATATTTCAAGATAGAAACTATTCACGAGGTTTAAATTTTTACAAATCAAGAGACTTTCATCGCTATCAACATAATAAAGATATATACTTTACTAAATGTATCTTTAGTGATGATTTTGATTTTAGTAATTTTAATATAAATGCTAAACTCATTTTTAAAGATTGCACATTTTATGGTGATATAAAAGCAAATTTAATAAAAAATCTAGAATTAATTAATTGTGAGTTTAAATCTGAACTTAATGCATATAGTTTTAAATGTGATGACATTTTGATAGAAAATACAAAGTTTATCAAAGAAGTACATATAAATATTAATAATAATTTAGAAATAAATAAAAATGTAATATTTAGGAATAATTTTTTTGTTCAGGGAAATAGTTTTATTAATGTCGATATTTCAAATACACAGTTTGATAAACATTTTGAAATAAGAAATACTGAGCTAATTAACATTAGTGACTCTTTATTTAAATCAAGTGTTAAATTTACTAATGAAAATAAAGAAATAAAAATATCTAACCTTATATTTCCTAAAGATGTAAGCTTTGAAAAATCAAACAATGTGGAAATTAAAAAAGTTAAGTTTAATGCAAAGATTGACTTTATTAATGAATCTATTAATAATATTTTATTTGATGAAAGTGAATTAAACTCTTTATCTTTAAATTGTTCAAATAAAGTTATCTTTACAAATACTAAAGTTAATGATTTTATTAATTTAGATGAAGTTTATGATTCTTTTGAAATTTATAATTGTAAAGTAAAAAATAAAATCATTACAAGTCATATTAAAAATGCAAAAGTCAATAACTTATTTTTAGATGGTTCTTATACTCAAAGTCAACCCTGTAATGATTTTTATATAAATAATTCTGAAATCAAAAGTCTTAAAATAGGTACAACTAACAAAATTGATATATTAAATTGTTCTATTAATGATGAAGTTAATTATTTTGGAGATAGTTGTAATACACTTACAATAAAACAACTTTCTTGTAAAAGAGTTTCAATAAATAAAGTTGATAATTTGATATTAGAAGAAGTGAAAAAATATCCAGAAATAATATTAAAAAATGACACATATTCAGATGTTAATATAAAAAAATCTAGATTACAAAAATTAGAGTCTTTAGGTATTGTAAATAAATTACATATATTGAATGATACTATAGTTAAAAAACTTGAACTTATTAAAGAATGTGAACAAGTAGTTTTAAATAAGGTAAAGATTAAAGAAGATTGTATTTTCCCAACTATAAAACTTTTAGAAATGGATAATAAGAGTGTTTTTTTTAAATCAGTGCTTTTTAACGAACTAGGTAATGTAAGCATTAAAGAAACTAAATTTAATGAAGAAGTTAAATTTGAAAAAAAAGTAAATGTCTTAAGTATTATTGATAATTCATTATTTAAAGGCAGTTTATTATTTAGTGGTATTGATAGTTTAAGTATTATAAAAAGTGAAATATATGAGAGTGTTATTTTTAGTGAACAAATTTATAAATCAATAAGTATAGTTGATTCAGAAATTAATTCAAATATTGATTTTAAGTATTCAAAAGTAGAAAATCTAAAAATTGAGTCAACAGATACAAAAAATATTAAAACTATAATTGATGGAGTGATTGATTTTACACATTGTTATTTAGAGAATATAGAATTTAGTAATACAATTTTTAATAGAGATATTTTATTTAATTTTCTGAACAATAGATTGGTTTTTAATAAGCTAAAGAATGTATATTTTAACAATAAAATAATTATAAATAAAGTTACAATAAAAGATTTATTTAAAGACTCAATTAATTTAAAAATAAATAGCTTAGATATTAGTAATTCAAATTTATCTAAGCAAATTACAAACAAAGAATCAACAGATAAGACAATTGTCATTAAAGAGATTGAAATAGATAATTTTAAATTAAAAGAAGTAGTAATTGAAAACGACTTAAATCTAGAAAATTTAAAAATTAGCAAATTAGAGCTTCATAATTCAAATTTTGAAAAAATATTTAGAATTAAACACTCTTTTATTAAAGAAATAGAAAGTAAAGATAATATCTTTGAAGATTTACAAATAATTGATAATAAATATAATCGTTACAAAAATGAAAAAAGAGATATAAGTTTATTTAACACTACAATAAAAAGCGGAGTATTTGATAAGTTAAAATTTAATGATTTTATTATGAATGATGCACATGTCAGTGAAGCAAAAATTGGTTATGTAGAATTTGATAATGCAAGTAGGGAGACTAATAGGTTTTTCAAAAACTATTATGATTCTATAAGTGATTATATTACTGCAAATAAATATTATCAAAAAGAAATGATTGAGCAAATGAAAGATTGTAAAAATTGGAACTCTTCAGAATGGTGGATTTTATTATTTAATAAAGGTATATCTAATTTTGGTCAAAGTTGGTTATTACCTTTATTTTGGATATTTATCGCTACTTTAATTTTATATAGAATTGCTAACTTTGATTTGTTGTCCTTAGATGGTTTTAGACAAAATCATATTTTATGGATGTTCAATGATATCTTAAAGTTTTCAAATCCGTTTACTAAAAAAGTCTCAGTTGATTATGGGCAATTTTATTGGGCATGGATGTTTCATAAATTACTTATGACTATTTTTATTTATCACTTTATTGTAGCAGTAAAAAGAAAAACTAGAAGGTAGATAAATGAAGTTTAGAAAATTTTTATTAAAATTAAGTCTATTTATACTTAAAGATATACAAATAAAAAAAAGTAAGCAATTTACTGTAAATGAATCTTATGATATATTAAAGGATTCCTCTTCTAATATTAAAAATCATATATTATTTTATATTCCTATTTTATTATTTTTTTTTAATATAGTTCTTTCTATCTCAAATAAACAGATTTTTATAAATAGTTCTAATTTTAAACTCCCTTTTTTTAATTTAGAAATTAATATAACTATATTAATAATCACACTTCCTTTCTTATTATTTTATTTGCAGTACATACTTTTATTTAATATAAAAGCACATTATAAAAAAGTAAAGTATTTTATGAAGTTCTATAGTGTAAAATCAGATGGTATTTTGATGCCATTACCTTTTATTAACAATCTAACAAGCAGTAATATAAATATAATTAGATTATTACTACTAGAAATATTTATATTAATTATTCCTTTTAGCATTCTTTTCACTTTAACCAATATTTCTATGAAGTTTAATAATGAAATAATGACATTTATTGTCCTATCATGGTTCTTTTTATTAACAATTATCTCTTCTCATTATAGTTCTGTAATTATTATGATAATAAATGATTATAAAAAAACTCATTATTATAGGAATAATTTTATAGTAAGATTTATATCAATTATATGTATCTTTGTATTTTTTATATATGTAAAGGATGATTTTAATAAAATATTTATAATCAATCAAAACCTATCTCAAGAATCAAATAATATAATTGTTTCAAAAAATGCTAAAGCTTCTGAACTTAAGGTTTTAAATGCAGTAGGAGAAAATTTAAATGATAGAAGTTTTAAAAATTTAGAATTTTATGGAACTTCATTAATAAACTATAAGTTTAGAAACGTGGAAATTGAGAAATCAGTATTTAAAAATGTTGACTTTACAAATTCTAAATTTAATCATATTATTTTTTTTAACAGTACTTTTGATAATAGTAGTTTTAAAGGAACCAAATTTACTCAAGATATTATTGAAAGGTCTTCTGAATATAATAATAAAGGAATTTGGAATAAATTTTCTAGTCCACAAGAAATTTTTGATTTAAAGTTTAAACAGGTTAAGTTTAATAACAATAGTATTTTGGATGGAGCATTTTTTAATCATATTGAAATTGAAGATAGAGTCATCTTTGATGATTCCAGTTTAAAAGCAGTTCATTTTCATCCTTATTTTTATTTAAATGAAAAAGGTGAAAAAGCAAAAGTTTACTTTGATAATTCTGATATACGAGGAGCTAACTTTTTTATCTCTAAAGATAACTTATCTAATTTGAATTTTAATAATAGTAGATTGAATGGAAGTTTTTTCAACTATATAACTCGTGATATATTTTTAAAAAAGAATTTAGAAGTAAAAAATATTAGAGGTATTCTCTTTAGGAATGAATTGGAAGATAAAGTAAAAGTTGACTCTTTTATTAAGGAAAGAAAAAAAATTATTTGTGAAAATTATTTTATTTACAGAAGTTTAATTAACTTCAATATAAATGAAGCAGAAGTTTTTAATTCAAATTATAAAACAAGTATTATGAAAAAAGTTTTAGATACTTGCCCTAGATTTTTATATTATTAATTTATCTTAAGTTCATATTGTGGAGTAAAAATGCTTAAATCAAAAAATGAAGAGTTATTTATAGAATTATATAGTTTTGAACAATTAACATACAGTAATATTGAAAAAAGAATGAATATTAGTCGTAAAGAAGTGCAAGAACTTCATAATCAATTACAGGAACAAATTTCAAGTATTCAAAAGATTAGAAATAGATTTAATTCTAAAAAAAATCTAGCAAATTTTGGTTTTAAAGACTTTAGAAGTTTTTATACTTGGTATAAAAAACAACCAAATACTTGTTGTTATTGTGGTGTTAATCAAGAGGATGCAGTTAATAGTAAAGTTTATAAAAACCTTAAAAGAAAGACAAGAGCTATATCGTTAGAAATTGAAAGAGTAGTTACTTTCCCTGAGTTTAAAAACATATATTCACCATCAAATTGTAGACTTGCTTGTCATATTTGTAATAATGCAAAAAGTGATTTCTTAACTCCTAGTGAATTTAAATTTATTGCGATAGGAATAAACAAATTTTGGAGTAGTAAGATAAAAAAGGAAGTTATTTTCCCTGCTGAGGTATATAATACTTTTAATTCAGAATAAAGATTTTAAAATAATTTTTTTATTTAAAAAAATTGATTGCCAAAAATTGTTTTTAAATACTATTATATACTAAATAGTACAAAATATAAAATATATAGAAAGTCTGTATTTACGATGATATAGGCTATCTATTGGTTTTATTTGGTATTTCCAGGTGCCGGAGCCACTTACATTTTTGAAAATAAATCATTTAACTAAATATTTTTTTAATTAATTCATTAAAAGTTTTATTCTGTCATGTGCAAACATATGTTCTCTCATAAAAGAAAAATTCTATCCTATCATTTCTATACATTAGAATGAGATTTGATATAATTGTATATTATAAATTGTGAGGTAATAAATGTTATTTAAAGTTTCAGATGATTTTATTAATATCGTAGAGTCATATTTATTGTTTGGTAGGAAAAGACATTTAAGAGAAACATGGAGAATTTTGTTGTATCCTTTAATTATGATATTAAAAGGAGTGAAACTCTTTTATAAAGAGCTAAGCTTATTAAATATTACAACAACTATAATTATGGTATCTTTTATTAACTCTTACTTTTTAGAATTTATCGAGACAAGTTCTAATTCAACTAAAGAAGAAATTTATTTTATTATTATAAGTTTTTTTATTGGATATTTTACATTTAATTCTATTTTCTCAACTCCTGGTTCATTATATAATTTTGGCATAAATTCTACAGATATTAATTCAGTGATGAAAGAGTTAATTAAAATAAATCCAAGTACTAAGTTTTTAAATAAATTAAGAGATAATATTAAACTTTCGTATCAAAGGTACATAAGTAGATTTATATTTTTAAGAACGATTTTTGCATTATTATGGGCATTTAATACTTATTTATTTACTTATAAAAAAGGTGAGCTAGATAATATTTTTGTTCAAGACTTTAATTTTAAATTTTATATTTTAATTATAATATTATTTTGTCTTTTAGAACTTTACAAAAAAAGTGGAGACTTTGTATATAAGTGTATTTTTTATTCATTAAATGAATATGAGATTAGAATAGATAAAGAAATTTATTATAATAAAAAATATGAACGACCTTATGACTTGCCAGTTTAATAATTACATAGTAATAAAATATTAATAGTGAAATACAAAAAATATGCTTGAGATAATTAATAAAGCAGTCATAGTATCTATGACTACTTTGAAGATGTTTATTAAGAGTTAATTTATTGTTATTCGTATGTTTTAGCTAATAATGCTTTCATTAGCTTAGCTTCAAATCTTAAGTCATAACTTTGATTTTGAAGCCAATCACTTATAACTTCTTTTTTGTGTTCCATTTCTTCTTTTCTATAGAATTCATTTTCTGCTTTTTTATCCCATTTACCTTCTTCATCTAAGAAAGTTCTTGCACTAAATTGACCTTCCATAACAATTGTCGTAGGAATTTGTTCTCCATTTTCACCATAAGTGAAACCTTCTAATTTAGCATAATCATCAGGAGAAGGAATATAAGCTTCTCTACTTACTTCTCTAAGCTTATTCTCAAACCCTTGTGTTACTAAATCTTGGTCAAGATTATTAAAATCAAATGATTTTGAATGTTCAGTATTAGTATTAAAAAAACCAATGTTAAATTTATCTACAATTTCATTAACTCCCATAATTGCTCCTTTATTAGGTTATCATTTAGAATTGTAACTTTTATTAAATATTATAACCTATTTTTCTTAAAATAATTATATTATAAATTAATTAATAAGAAATTTTACGAAGAACAAGTTATGTGTGATACCCCAGCTACTCCAAAAAAGTTCGATGGTTTCTTATTATAATATCTATTTTCTATTTCGATTTCTTGCTTAGAATATGGGTTTGTCATTATTTCTTGTAGTTTCTTTATAAGCTGATAATTTCCATTTTCTGCCTCTTTATATGCATCAACTAAAATCCACTCCCTTAGCGTATATTTTGGGTTTGTAAGTTTCATTTCTTGTGATAATTTTTCTTTATCTTCTTTAGAATTAATGTTTAATTCTAAATTCCATTTTTCTAACCATTTATTCCATTTTGATTTGATATTTTCATTTTCAATATTTGTATAAAAACTTTTTTCAAGCTCTTTTATATCTTTTGGTATATTTGATAATTCTCTGAAAAATATTGTGTAATCAATCTTTGTTTCAATCATAAGATTAATAAGTTCTTCAAAAAGTTCAGAATCAAATCTTTTAATACCTAGTTTCCTTGCCCACATCTTTTCCATTTTTGATTGCATTATATATATAAAATCTTTTTCTATATTTTCAAGCTCTTTAATAGATTCTTGCTTAGAAATAACCAAGGGTTTTAAAGCAGAACAAAATGATTTAAAATTTTTCTGTGCTGCTTGGGGTTGATTGAAAAATGAAAAGTGTATACCTCCCCCAGTCCATGGTTGATAATTTGGGTCAAACATATCAATAAAGCCAAAAGGACCATAATCAAGGGTAAATCCACCTGTTGCACAATTATCACTATTAAAATTCCCTTGGCAATAGCCTACCCGTATCCAGTTAGCTACCAAAGAAGTAAGTCTATCTTGAAACTGTTTAGCTAGTAAGAGTACTTTTTTTTCTAAATCTAAGGTTACATCTATAGTCTTACTATATTCTCTATCAATTAGGTGTAAAACTATTTGTTCTAACTCTTTTAAAGCATTTTTATGTTCATGTTTTCTAGCTCTTCTTCCAAAAAGTTCAAGTTGTCCAACTCTTATAAAAGAAGGTGCAACTCTTGTAGTAATAGCAACATCTTCTTCTATCATAACTTCAGGATCTCTTGAATAAGAGTGTTCTTTAAACCATGGTCTTTGAACTTGTTCTTTTTTTGAAGTAAATAGTGTCAAAGACCTAGATGTTGGGATTCCAAGTTTGTGCATATGTTCTTGGGCTAAAAATTCCCTGACACTTGATCTTAAAACTGCTCGTCCATCAGCTCCTCTACAGTATGGTGTTCTTCCTGCACCTTTTAGTTGAAATTCCCATCTTTTATTATTTAAAATTCCTTCAAAAATAGAGATTGCTCGTCCATCACCATATCCATTTCCTGTTTGAAAAGGGCATTGTGCATAATATTCATTTCCATAAATAGATAGGGCATATCCTGTTGCCCAACCTTTGTTTCTCATGGGACTTGGTACATTTGATAAATCAGCTGAAAACATTTTGACAAAGTTTTCTTCTTTTAATAGACTTTCATCTATTCCTAACTCTTCAAAAAAGTTTTTACTATGTGAAATATAAATTGGGTCTTTGATAGGTGTAGGTGCAACATTTACATAATGTCCAGAAAAAACTTCTCTTGGGTTTTTATTATTTCCATTTAGTTTTTCATCTGGGTCATTAGTAAGATTTTCTACAAAAGAGTAGTCACTTGTATTTGCTAGTTTTTCAAAGCTATTAATATTTTTATTCATGTTTTTAATCCAATAATTTGTTTATATAAGATTTTTAACATAATTATTTAAAAGACATAGAAAAAATACTAGTTAGAAATTTTTATTAAGTGAAAAGTAAACCTTATTCACCAAAAAGTACATTCTCCTTTTGATGAATAATTCTTGAGGTAAAAAAGCTCACAACTAAAATAGTTATTATTGGTATTAATAAAAAGTAAAGTACCAGTATATCTGCTCTAAAATCCCAAATAGATTGAAAAAGTAAATCACTTATTATATATGAACCAATGCTTCCTAAAACTATTCCTAAGATACTTGCAAAAATTGAGATAAGTCCAAACTCCAATAAAAATGAGTTTTTAATTGTCTTATTTTTTACTCCAATCATTTTAAGTCTAAGTATATTGTTTTTTTGTAAATTCATTTGATACTGAATAATAATAAAACTCATAAGTAAACCAATTGCAACAGAGTATAAAGACATTTTCTCTGTAATTGATGTAACATCTTTTACAACAGTAGAAAAAGATTCAAAAAGATTTTTTACATCTATTACTGTAAGACTAGGAAACTTATCTGTTAGATTTAGAAGCATTTTTGTTGCATCATATTTCCCTGTAGAAATAGTTGCAAGCATAGTTTTAGGTGCATCATTTATAGCTGCATCTTGAAGTAGTAAAAAAAAGTTTGGAGTAAATTCAGTCCACTTTACTGTTCTTATGTTTACTACTTTTGCACTTAATTCTAATCCTAAAACATCAAAAACAATTGTATCTCCTAAACTTATATCTCTTCTATTTGCATATCTTTGCTCAACACTTAACTCAATAGGTTTTGAGAAATCACTTGAATTATATTTACCACTAAACTCTCTTCCTTCTACAATCTGCTCACTAGGCTTTAGTTTATTTCTATATGATAGATTTATAGCAGAGTTTCTTGCATTTTCACCTTTTTGTGATTGTTCTTTTGCATTTATTTTTATTATTCTAGCTCGAATCATAGGTGCTATATTTTCTAATTTTGCACCCATTTTTTCTACTTGTTTATTTATATCTTCTAGTTGTTCTTCTTTTGCATCAACAACAAAAAATCTAGGTCTTTCTTCTACACTTTTTGATAAAACATTTGATAAAGAACTTCCAACTTGAGGAATAAGGCTAAAAAATGCAGTACATAAAAGTATTGCAGTAAATAGTGTAAGTGAAGTTCTTTTCTGTCTTGTGATATTTTTTAAAGCTAACGATAAAGCTAAGTTATCAAGGTGTCCAGAGAAATCAAACCTTTTTAATAAAAATGAACCAATAGCAAAAAGTAGGGCTATTATTACAAGTACACCAAGGGCAAAGAAAAATCCTATATTTTTTGAAGGTGTAACAAAGTGAGAAAGCAAAAGTAAAAAACTTACAAAGGGAATAAAACTTAAAATTATTCTTGAGAGTTTTCTTTTTTGTCTTTGAACTAATGGCAAAATTAGAGGAAGCCCAATAGATAAACTCAATACAAAAAGAACTACAGCAGATTTTACAAAGAACATATAATCTAAAGAAAAATCAAAACTAAAATCAATGTATTTTTGAATAAATGGTCCTATAAATTGTGAAGATAAACTTATCAGAGTAAATACTAAAACCGTAGCAATACTTATAAGTACAAAAAGATGAAGTAAATAAGTTAAAATAAGATTGTTTTTACTAACTCCAATATCACTTAATATTGTAATGTCTTCTTGATGTTTTCTTAAAAAACCTGAATATAAATATATAAGTCCTACAAGACCTAAGAAAAAGGAGATTAAAGATACTAGAGATAAGAAGTTTGTCAAGAAGTTCAATACTGCAATCAATCTATCTCTTCCATCATTTGGAGATAAAATCCTAAGTGTTCTATCTATTTGTGATTCTATTTCTTCTTCTAAATTTTCAAGTTTATCATTACTTAATTTTTGCTCAAAAAGATAGTTCAGTTTATATCTTGCAGTTGAACCAAACTTTAAAAGTTCACTTCTTTTTAAACCTTCAGAACTTAAATATAGTTTTGGCATAAAACCACTAAAGCTTATATTTTTTAAACTATCTTCTTTGATGACTTTTGCGATAGTATAATTTTTACTTCCTATTTTTACAGTGTCATTTGCTTTTAGTTCAAGTAAGTCTAAAACCTCTTGATATACCCAAACCTCATTCTTCTTTGGTAAGTTTTCACCCTTTGGATAAGTTGAGTTATCATTAAAAGTTAAACCACCATAATATGGAAAACCCTTATTTATTTGAACAAGTTCCATAAGTCTTGCTCTATTTTTTGAAGCAACCATACTTACTGTTGAAATTCCTTCATCATAGCTTTTGATTTGTGGAAGTTTGTTTTTTATTTGCTCTTTTTGTTTATCACTTATTGGAAATCTTGAAGATACTACTAAATCAGCTCCAAGCAAATTTTTTGCTTTTTCATCAAGTGAGCTATCAATACTTGTTTTAAAAAATTGTAAATAAGACAGCGATGCAATAGCAAGACAAAAGTTTAGTATAAATATAAGACTAAAAGATTTAGACCTTTTTAACGCCTTTGAAACAAGTTCAAGTATTAACATTTTTCAAGTTTTCCAGCTATTAAAGAATAAGTTTCTTCACATCTTGCAGCTATATCTTTTGAGTGAGTTACTAAAATCAAAGTGGTATTGTTTTTTTTGATTAGTTCAAAAAGCTTATCCATTACTGCAATTCCTGTTTCTTCATCTAAGTTTCCACTTGGTTCATCTGCTAAAATTATCTTTGGATTGTGTATCAAAGCCCTTGCAATTGCTACTCTTTGTTTTTCTCCTCCACTAAGTTCAGAAGGAAGGTGTTCTATTCTATGCCCTAAGCCAACACTTTCTAATAACTCATAAGCTTTTTCTTTTGCATTTTTTATACCACAAACCTTTGCAGGAAGCATTACATTTTCTAAGGCATTTAAATATGATACTAGATGAAAGTTTTGAAAAACAAAACCTATATTTGTTGCTCTAAAGTCATTTATTTTTTCTTCATTCATATCTTTGTATGAAATATTATCAAGAACAATATCCCCATCATTTGGTTTTATAATACCTGAAATTAAAGAAAGTAAAGTTGACTTACCACTTCCTGATTTTCCCATGATAGCAACTCTTTGTGCTTTTTTTACATGAAAGTTCAAATCCTCATATATCTTGACTTCTTGTGCACCTTGAGTATATGATTTTTTAAGTGCTTTGATTTGTAGCATTATAACTGTTCCTTTAGAAATTTGAATACTTCTTTTGCTATGATTTTATGTCCTTGAGCATTTGGATGAATTCCATCTGCTTGGTTTAGTTTTTGAACTCCTGCTACATCTTTTAGTAAAAATGGCATAAACTTAAGATTATATTTCTTTTTTAATTTTAAATACATATCTTGAAACTCTTTTGAGTAAGCAGGTCCATAGTTTGGCGGTATAAGCATACCTGCTAATAAAACTTTTGCATTTGCTTTTAAAGTATAATTTATTATCTCTTCAAGATTTTGTTGGCTTTGCGTAAGGTTTAAGCCTCTAAGCCCATCATTTGCACCAAGTGCAATAAAAACAATATCAGGTTTTCTTTTTAAATACCATTTTAATCTAGATAAAGCATCATTTGTAGTAGAACCACTTACTCCACCATTTATGGCTTTGATATTTTTATTTAGTTTTTCTTTTGCTAACTTTTCTATTAAGCTTGGGTAAGCCTTGTCTTTTGATACTCCTAAACCTTCAGTTAAAGAGTCACCTAAAAATAAAATTGTTTTAGTACTTGTATTTGCAAATACAACTTGTAGTGTAAGTATAAATAGGATAATAAGTGTCTTTTTCATGCTCAATACTATCAAAAGAATATGGGCAAGTCAATTAAGTTTAAGTAGATATAATTTCTCTTCAGTTAACTATTATATATAAAGGTGTGGATTAAATTATGAAATTAAAAAAATGGATTTTTATAGCAGTATTACTTGTGATATTGTATTACACTTTTATAGTAAATACATTTCTAACTTTATCAATTATTTTTGGATTGATTGTTGCAATTAGATTATATAAACTTTATTCAAAAAAGAAATTAAATAAATTAGTAGCTTCTAAAGAATTTTTTAGAGAGAGTTATTTAGGACATTTTATTGCTCTAGTTGCAAAAGTTGCCAAAGCAGATGGAAGAGTAGATGAACTAGAAGCACAACTTGTGGGAATGATGTTTGATGATATTTCAAAAGTTTTTGATGAGCAAGACAAAGCTAGAAGTATTATGAAAGAGATTTTTAATGAAGAGAAAAAAAGAATTGATGATACAAGACAAATTGCAAATTCATTAAATAAACTTCTTGGAAAAAGTATTTTAAAAAGAAGACAGTTTATAAGTTTCTTGATTCAGTTAGCTTATATTGATAGTGGTATTAGTAATGATGAAGATAAAATATTAAGAATAATTGCAAAAGAGTTACAAATTTCTGATGAGGTATATAATTCTATTGTTAGTGCATTAGAACAAAAAATGCAAAACAATAAAGACTCAATGACTCCTTCAAAAGCTTATGAGGTTTTAGGGGTAAAAGAAAGTGATGATATGAATACTATAAAAAAAGCATATAGAAAACTTATAAGAGAATATCACCCTGATATTATAAGTTCACAAGAAAAAGATGAAGCTTATATGGAAGAAGCTACTTCAAAAACACAAGAAATAAATCAAGCTTATCAAGTTATAAAAGATATAAAGAAAGGATAGAAGTTAAAATGGATTATGAAAAGTTTTCAGAGTTTAGTCCTTGTGATTATGCAGGTCCTTTAAAAAGAGAGAGTTTTATGGATGCTGGGATGAAACAACTTTGGCAAGATATACCAAGAATTTCAGGACCTGCATTTACAGTTAATATGGTTCCTGGAGATAACTTAGCACTTCATAAAGCTATTTATGAAGCACCAAAGGGATCAATTATAGTAGCTCAAACTAATTCTATGGATTATGCAGTTTCTGGTGGAAATGTATGTGCAATTGCTCAGGGTTTAGGCATAAAAGGTTTTGTAATTGATGGTGTAGTAAGAGATATAGGTGAAGTAAAAGAGATTAAGTTTCCTATTTTTGGTAGGGGTGTTCATCCTATGCCTGGAACTAAAAAAGCAATACTCCCATTAAATACTCCAATTGTAGCTGGAGGTATTTGTGTAAATCCTGGTGATATTATAGTTGCAGATGAAGAGGGAATTGCTGTTATTTCTAAAGAAAAAGCCCAAGAAGTTTATAATCAAACAAAAACAAATGTAGAAGCTGAAAAAGAGATGGGCTTTGAAAAATGGGCACAAAACCATAGAAAAAAAATAGACTCTTTTTATAGTTAAAAGAGTCTATTTTTATAATTATTTATTTTCAATTACTTGTTTAGCAAGTTTATCTGCTAGTTCTAATAACTCTTCTTTTTCATTTAACCCATCAATAAATCTTTGAGGAATATTTTTTATACCTACTTGGGCTCCAACTAAAGCTGCTGTTAGTATCGACCTAGCTTGATTTTGTCCTCCTCCATTTAAAGCATGCAATACAGCTGATTCAAAGTCATCATTAAATCTACTTGCTAAGTAATAACAAGCAGGAAGCATATGATAAATAGCACAAGGCATACCATAAACTAAAGATACTTTCCAAGCAGGTTCTATTTGTATTTGAGGATCTTTTGCTGCTTTTGCCATAAATGATGGTGAAAGTAGGGCATCAGGTGAAGCAAATAGTCCAATATTTGAAGGATCTTTACTTCCAGGTTTTGGTGGTTGGAAATTATCTGAAGTTACTGCATGAAAAGGAAGTTCTTTGTTTTTTACTTGTTTCATTAGTTTATTTGATATATCTTCATCTAATGTTTCACCTTGAATTAGTTGGGCTAAAACTGCACCATATGCAACTGTCATAGAACCAACTATATCATCTACTTGTGTTATAAAAGTATTGTGAGAAATTGATTTTGCTAATTGTTGAGGATTAAAAGCATATCTTACTGCAAGGGCTAAAGTTCTTTCTATTGCTTCAGTTGTGTCAGCTTGGCTTCCTACTTCATCCCAAGAAAGTTTTTGTTCTACTCTTTGTCTATAAACTTCTCTAATTGATTGAGAAGTATATCCTCCTGGTCCATGAATTGGAATACCATCAATTTTTGTGAAAAGTTCTTCATCTATTTTTTTGCAAAAATCTTCTTGATTGTAACCATTATTATCTAAAATAGAATTAATCATTAATTTTAGTATAAAACCAGATTGAGATAAATCTCCTGCTTTTTGGTTTTCGTGGTATCTACCTTTTTTAGGAGTTGTATAGTCTGTTATCCATTTTCCATAATCTTTGTATTGTTCTTCTAAATCATAATACCAATGGCAACCAAGGGCTAATGCATCACCAATAAATGCTCCTATAATAGCACCTTTTACTCTTTCTTCTGTAGTTATTGGCATATCTACTCCTTTTTTATAGTTAAGAGTAGATTATAAGACTAATTAGTATTAATGTCAATGGATAGAATAAGGTTAATATCAAGCTTTGGGAAGTTAGCTTGATATTAAGTAGTTTAATTATTTAGGCGTTTTGCTACAAGTTCATTTACAACTTTAGGATTTGCTTTTCCACCTGTTGCTTTTAATACCTGTCCCACAAAGAAACCTGATAGTTTTGTATTTCCATTTTTAAACTTTTCTAAGTTTTCTGGATTTTTTGCAATAACATCATCAATGATAGGTAAAATAACAGCTTCATCACTAATTTGAATTAAACCTTTATCTTCAACAATTTTAGTAGGGCTTTGTCCTGATTGGCTCATCTCTTCAAATACTTGTTTTGCTATCTTTGTTGAAATAGTTTCATCATCAACCATTTTAATAAGTTCTGCGATATCTGAAGCATTAAACTTAAGTTCTAAAGCAGATTTCTCTTTTAATTGTTTTGCAACATCATTTGCAACAATATTAGCTAAAGCTACTGGACTATTTAAATGTTTTAGAGTCTTTTCATAAAATGAAGAAAGTTTTTCATCTCTACATAAAATATTTGATACTTCTGTATTTAGTTTTAACTCTTTAGTATACTTTTCAAAAAGTTCTTCTTGCTCTTTTGTTAAAGGAGCTGCTTCCCCATCTATTTGAACTTTTTTTGGCTCTTGTTTTTTTACTTCTTTAGGTTTGTCTTCTTCTTTTTTACTCTTTTTAGCCCAAGAGTCTTTTAAAGAAACAATCTTATTAAATACAGGAGCTTGATCTGTATAATCAACTGGTTCTTTATAGAAATATCCTTGTCTTTCAAATTGGAATCTTTCATGTGATTTATCTTCAATTACTGCTGGTTCTACAAGGGCATTTTTGATAATAGAAAGTGAATCAGGATTTAAGTCTTCTAATCCTTCAGGTGCTTCATTTTTAAATAGTCTATCATAAAGCCTTACTTCTATATTTTTAGCTTTATTTGCACTTACCCATTGAATAGCACTTTTTACTTTTATACCACTTGTGTCACTTCCACTTTTTGAGTCTTTATAATATTTAGCTTTGATTTCAATGATTTTTCCACTTGCATCTTTAATAACTTCTTCACAAGAAATGATATAACCATGTCTTAACCTTACAGGTTGCTCTGGTGTAAGTCTATAATATCCCTTTGGTGGATTTTCATTAAAGTCTTCTCTTTCTATAAAAAGTTCTTTTGTAAATGGTACTTTTCTAAAACCTTCTTTTGGAACATCATGGGGATAATATGAAGCTTCAATCTCTTCACCTTCACCTTCATAATTTTCTATAGTTACTTTAAGTGGGTCTAATACACACATAACTCTTGGAACTTTTTGGTTTAAATCATTTCTAATACAGTATTCTAGTTGTGCAACATCAACCATAGAGTTTGCTTTTGCAATACCAATTTGGTCACAGAAGTTTAAAATAGATTCAGGTGTATATCCTCTTCTTTTATATCCTGCAATTGTAGGCATTCTTGGGTCATCCCAACCACTCACATAGTTTCCTTCAACTAGCTCAAGAAGTTTTCTTTTACTCATAACAGTATAGTTAATTCCAAGTCTTGCAAACTCATGTTGATATGGTCTTGGTGGTTGTAATTCTAAAGTATCTAAAACCCAATCATAGATATCTCTATTATTTTCAAACTCTAAAGTACAAATAGAGTGTGTAACCCCTTCAATATAATCAGATAAACAATGAGCAAAATCATACATTGGGTAAATACACCATTTATCACCAGCTCTAAAGTGGTGAGCATGTCTAATTCTATATAAAAGAGGGTCTCTCATCTTCATATTAGCTGCGCTCATATCAATCTTTGCTCTTAATACATGTTCCCCATCTTTAAACTCACCATTTTTCATCTTTTCAAAAAGCTCAAGGTTTTCTTCTACAGTTCTGTTTGCATATTGACTTCTTTTACCAGCTTGTGTAACAGTACCTCTTAGCTCTCTCATTTCTTCTTCACTTATGCTATCAACATATGCTTTTTCTTTTTTTATAAGTTCTACAGCATAGTCATATAGTTTTTGGAAATAATCAGATGTAAAATAAACTTCTTCACCCCAGTCAAAACCTAGCCATTTAACAGCATCTTTTAAGGCTTCAACATATTTTGTATCTTCTTTTGTTGGGTTTGTATCATCCATTCTAAGGTTACAGTGACCATTATAATCACGTGCAATACCAAAGTTTATACAGATAGATTTAGCGTGTCCAATATGAGGAAAACCATTTGGTTCAGGAGGGAATCTTGTAACTACATTATTGTATTTATTTGATTTTAGGTCTTCTTCTACAATTGCACGTAAAAAATCTTTGCTTTCATTCATTATTATTAAACCTTTGATTTTGTAACTTTTAAGGGAGATATTTTATCTAATTAGTGCTTACAATTTTGTATTCATTATAAAGAGAAAAGAAATAGTCAAAAAAGATAAAGGATAATTTTTTTCCAAAGAAAAGTATTATTAAGTAAAGTTTAATAAAACTTCTATTATACTTCTATTTATAAAAGAAAAAAATTATTAAAGGAAATAAAATGTTAGTAACAAAAAAAGCTCCAGATTTTACATCAAAGGCAGTATTAGCTGATGGACAAATTGTAGAGGATTTTAATTTATATGAAAATATTGGTGAGAAAGGTGCAGTATTATTTTTCTGGCCTTTAGATTTTACGTTTGTTTGTCCATCTGAAATTATTGCTTTTTCAAAAAGAGTTAAAGATTTCAAAGAAAGAGGTATTCAAGTGATTGGTTGTTCTATTGATTCAGAATTTGCACACTTTGCTTGGAGAGAAACACCAGTTGAACAAGGTGGTATTGGAAGAGTTGAGTTCCCAATGGTTGCAGACTTAAGCAAACAAATTGCAAAAGATTATGATGTATTATTTAATGAAGAAGTTGCATTAAGAGGTTCATTCTTAATTGACAAAGATGGAACAGTAAGACATGCAGTTATCAATGACTTACCATTAGGAAGAAATATTGATGAAATGATAAGAATGGTTGATACTATGATTTTTACAAATGAAAATGGTGAGGTTTGTCCTGCTGGATGGAACAAAGGTGATGAAGGTATGAAAGATACAACAGAAGGTGTAGCTGAATACTTAAGTAAAAACTCTGACAAGTTATAAAATAATTTAAAGAATAATAAGTCCTCTTTTAAAGGGGACTTTTCAAAAGGATAATATTATGTCAAAATATATTGAAATAAATGAAAGTACTATGGAAGATACAGTTAAAGAAGGTGTTTCTTTAGTAGATTTTTGGGCACCTTGGTGCGGACCTTGTAGAATGATTGCTCCAGCAATTGAACAGCTAGCAATAGATTACGAAGGTAAAGCAAAAATTTGTAAAGTAAATACAGAAGAAGAACAAAATCTAACTGTAAAATATGGAATTAGATCTATTCCTACTATTCTTTTCTTTAAAGATGGTGAAATTGTAGATCAACTAATTGGTGCAACTACTAAAGCTGCATTAGAAGAAAAACTAAACAAATATATCTAAATAAAATAAAAGGCAAGTTCTCTTGCCTTTTTCTCTATATATTAAATACACAAAAAAACTATATAATTCTTTTTTATTGGAGAAATTATGAAAGAAAAGATAAAAAAGTATTTAAAAGAGATTATTGTTTTTGTTGTTGTATTAACTATTGCTGCAAATGTTTTTAGCTATTATCGCTCACTTGATTTAAATAAAGAAAAATTAGATTTAAAAACTATTACATTATTAGATGGCAGTTTATATACTCTTCCTAATAATAAACCAGTACTTCTTCACTTTTGGGCTACTTGGTGTCCAACTTGTAAATTTGAAGCTTCAAATATAGAAAAAATATCAAAAGATTATGAAGTGATTACGGTTGCAGTTCAATCAGGAACAAAAGAAGATATTCAAAATTATTTAAATGAACATAATCTAAGTTTTAAAGTTATCAATGATGAAGATAGCTTTTATTCAAAAAAATTCAATATTA
Organism: Arcobacter sp. CECT 8983; assembly: GCF_004118855.1. Taxonomy (NCBI): domain Bacteria; kingdom Pseudomonadati; phylum Campylobacterota; class Epsilonproteobacteria; order Campylobacterales; family Arcobacteraceae; genus Arcobacter; species Arcobacter sp. CECT 8983. The sequence continues at coordinate 577,153 of NZ_PDKF01000004.1, forward strand.
AAGCCTTTCCTTCTACTTTTATATATGACAGTGAAAAAAGTTTAATGTTTAGTGAAGTGGGTTACACTTCAACTCTTGGATTATATGCAAGAATGTCCTTAGCAAAATAAGTTACATAATTATTACTAATCATAATTATTAGTAATAATTATAACAAAAAAGTAAAATTATAATTACTTATATAATTTAAAATTAGAATAAACATATTTATCCTATAATTCCAGCCAATTAAGGAGAAGGATAATGTTTAAAAATATGAGTATTCAAAAGAAATTTTCTTTTGTAACTGTTCTTATAATATTTGTTGCATTAGTAATTAGTTTTTTGGTTTTTAATTACTATAAAAATATTACAAAAAAAGAAGTTTATCAAAGTACATTAGATGAGTTAATTACTCACGTCACTGAGAATGTACAAGTGAAAAAAGATGTTGGGATTTCAAATGCTTTATCAATAGCAAATGATGGAAGAATAAAACAAGCACTAAGAGAAAACAACAGAGAGTTAGCAATTCTTAGTTTAAAGTCAATCTCAAAAGAGATGAAGGACCATACCCCTTTTAAAAACATCAAAGTTCATGTGCATACAAAAGATAACAAATCTTTTTTAAGAGCATGGAAACCAGAAAAATATGGTGATGATTTAAGCTCATTTAGACATAGTGTTGTAAAAGTAAATAGTTCAAATGAACCAGTTAATACAATGGAACTAGGAAAAGCTGGACTTAGTTTAAGAACAGTGGTTCCTATAAAAGATGACAATGGAGAACATTTAGGTTCTTTAGAGTTTATTCAAGGTTTAAACTCTGTTGCTAAGAAGTTTGATAAAGACAAAGATGCTTTTTTACTTCTTATGGATTTAAATGTAAAAAAAGTTGAACTTTTTAATGATACAAACAAATTTAAAAACTATCTTATTTCTCAAAAATTTGTAAATAAAGATTTCTTAGCTGATGCAAGAACAATTGATTTAGAGTCTTTAAAAGCAAATGGTTTTTATAAAAGTGATAAATACTTTTATACAAGTAGTGAGGTAAAAGATTTTAGAGGTGAAACTTTAGGAATCTACTTAGTAGCAAGACCTTTAGCAATAGTTGAAAGTGCTATTATTAATGCAGAGAAGTTTATTAATACAGCAGTTATGATTTTAGTAATCTTTGGTTTAGTTGTTTTAGTCGCTATTTTATTTAATCTAAAAAATACAGTTATAAAACCATTGGGTATTTTATCTGATGCAATTGTTGATCTAACAAAAAGCAATGACCCAAGCGAAAAAATAAAACTAAATAGAAATGATGAATTAGGGATTTTAGCTAATAATTTTAATAAATATCTTTCAAATATAGAAGAGGGCTTAAAGCAAGATGCAAAAGTTATTGATGAAGCAATTGATATTGTAGCAAAAGCAAAAGATGGTTTCTATACATATAAAATCGATTCAAGTGCTTCAAATAAACAAGTAGAACTATTAAAAGAGAATATTAATCAAATGTTAGAAATAACAAGGGATAATATTGTTATGGTAATCAATGCATTAATTGAGTTTGGTAATGCACGTTATGATTATAAAATTTCTAGTGATAAAAGTGGGAATATCGGTTCTTTAGTAAAAGGGGCAAACGCTTTAGGTGATTCTATTTCAGAAGTTTTATCTATGATTGATAAAACAGGTAGAAGTTTATCAGTAAACTCAAATGAACTTGCAGCAACTTCAGAACAACTTTCTGCTTCAGCAACACAACAAGCAGCCAGCTTAGAAGAGACAGCTGCTGCAGTTGAAGAGATTACTTCTACTATTGTTTCAACAGGACAAAGAGCAAAAGAGATGTCAGATATTGCAGAAGATTTAAAAACTACAAGTGCAGAAGATGATAAGTTAGCTCATAGGACTGGAAAGTCTATGGAAGAGATTAATACTGCAACTAATGATATTGTTGAAGCAATTACAGTAATTGATCAAATTGCTTTCCAAACAAATATTCTATCACTAAATGCAGCAGTTGAAGCAGCAACTGCTGGTGAAGCTGGAAAAGGTTTTGCAGTTGTTGCAGGTGAAGTTAGAAACTTAGCAAATAGATCTGCTGAAGCAGCAAAAGAGATTAAAGATTTAGTAATTTATGCTCAAGAAAAAACAAAAGAGGGTAAAGAAACAGCTGATAAAATGGTTGAAAGCTTCAAGTATCTAAATGAAAAAGTTTCACAAGTTACAACAAATGTAAATGAAGTAAGTTCTGCAACTAATGAACAAACAAGAGCAATGGAACAGATCAATTCTGTAATTACTCAATTAGATAAAGCTACACAAGAAAATGCAAATGCATCTGAAATAGTATCTCAAAAAGCTATGACTTTAAGTGAAATAGCTTCTAACTTAATGGCAGTTATAAATAGAACTCAATTTGATACTTCAAAGTCAAATCAAGTATGTGACGTAGATTTAGTATTTGATACAACAAAACTAAAACTTGATCATATCTCATTTAAAGAAACAAACTTTAAAGAGCTTGGAAATGGCAAAACTGCAAAAGTTAAAACTCATACTGAATGTGCTTTAGGTAAGTGGATAGAGGAACATTCAAATGAGTCATATACTAACAACAAAGATTGGGATGAGTTCCTTATAGCTCACGAGAAAGTTCATAGCAATGTTCAAAAGTATATTGATATTGATGCAAAAGATAAAACAGATAAACAATTATTCTCTGTAGCAAGAGATATTGAAGATAATACGACTAAGGTATTTAATTATATTGATAAAATTAAAGAGCATAATTGTACAGATTTAAAAAACTCATAAAAAAGTAAAAGGAATTATTTCCTTTTACTTCTATTTTGAAAATAACTCTATTTTTTTCTTATAACTATTGATTGTTTTCTCATTTTATATAATTCAAAACTTTCATTAAAAAATTCATCATACTCTAAAATTTCTACTTCTTTTTTATCAAAAAAAGTTTTTAATTCTCCTTCTTTTAATAAAAAGTCAGGATTTGAAGGTGGCTTTTCATTCTCTTCATGGAACATATAAGTTTCTATAAATAGTACACCATCTTTTTTTAAAGCCTTAGTTAATTTAGGAATAATATTTCTATCTAAAAAGTTTGTCATTATAATTAAATCATATTTGTTTTCATCAAAAGAGTGTGTATCTAAATCAACAAGTTTTGTTTTTACATTTGGGTTATTTTTTTTATTTAAAGTATCAAGGGCCACTTCTGAAATATCAATTGCTGTTACTTTAAAATCATTGTTCGCAAGAAAAATTGAGTTTCTTCCTGAACCACAAGCAACATCAAGGGCATCTAAGCCTTTTGTATGTTTTATAACATCTGCTAATTTATAGCTTTGGGGTCTATCGTCTAAAAGTTCCGGTGTATTTTTATATTTTTTATTCCATTTTTCTTTATCTTTAATTGCCATATTTTTTCTTTTATTTTTTGTTATTATACAAGCTTTTAGTTAAAACACATAATATAATAAATATAAATTAGATTGTAAAAAGGGGATAGTTAAAACAATTTATTTGTTATAATAAGTATGTATTGATAATATTATAAGGTTGTATTATGATTGAGTCTGAATTATATTTATCACATTCAGAAGAAAAATTCAAACTACTATTTGAGTTTTCTCCTATTGCAATGGCAATGATAGAACAAGAAACTGGTAAGTTTCTAGAAGTAAATCAAACCTTATTAGATTATACTGGATATTCAAAAGATGAACTTTTATCCTTATCTTTTTGGGATATTACTCCTTCTAAATATAGTAAGCAAGAAAAACAACAATTTAAAGACTTAGATAAATATAAACGATTTGGACCCAATGAAAAAGAGTATATAAAAAAAGATGGAACAAGGTTTCCTATTAGAATTAGTGGTTTTAGTTTAAAACAAGCAGATGGCAAAAAAGTAGTTTGGGGCTTAATCGAAGATATTACAGAAACTAAACATTATGAACTTATTTATAAAGATAATAAAGAGTTATTAGAGTATATAGCTATAGAAAGTTCTCTTGATAAATTATTAGAAAAAATTGTATTACTTGCAGAAAAAAGATGTTATCCATCAAAGTGTTCAATTCTTTTATTAGATAAATCAAAAGGAAGATTAGTTACAGGAGCTGCTCCTTCTTTACCAGAATTTTATAATAATGCAGTTAATGGTACAAAAATAGGGAAAAAAGTTGGTTCTTGTGGTGCAGCAGCATTTTCAAAAAAAAGAGTTATTGTAGAAAATATTAATGAACATGAAAATTGGCAAGGTTTTTTAGAATTTACCAAAAAAGCAAACCTACACTCTTGTTGGTCAGAGCCAATTATCTCTTCTAATAATGAAATCTTAGGTACATTTGCAATTTATAATGATAAACCAAGTTCTCCAAATAAGTATGATTTAAAATATATTGAAACATATGCAAATATTGCATCAAAAGCAATTGAAAAACATGAATATACTTTAGTTTTAGAAAACAGAGAAAAAGATCTAAAACTTTTATTTGACAATTCTCATTCTGGGATTGTATATGTTTCAAAAGAGGGAAAGATAATAGATGCCAACCATAGGTTTGCAGAAATGATGGGATATGATTCAGCAAATGAATTTATAGGTTCATTTACCACTATATTTCATTTAAGTGAAAAAAAGAGAAATGAATTTTATAAAAAATCCCATCCTCTTTTAATAGAGAATAGAACCTTTGATATAGAGTATAGATTAAAACGAAAAGATGGTGTACCTGTTTGGTGTAGGATGTCAGGAAAGGCCTTAGATGAAAATAGACCAGCAGATTTATCAAAAGGTATCTTATGGACTATAAACGACATCTCTTTACGAAAAAATTATGAAGAACAGTTAAATCAAAAACAAATACTTTTAAAAAATATTTTACTTACAATTCCTGATATGGTTTGGTTGAAAGATCAAAATGGTATCTATTTAGCATGTAATTCAGAGTTTGAAAAATTCTTTGGAGACAAAGAAGGAAATATAGTTGGAAAAACTGATTATGATTATGTAGATAAAACACTTGCAGATTTTTTTAGAATGAATGATAAAAAAGCAATGAAAACTGAAGGTGTGCATAAGAATGAAGAAAAAGTTACTTATGCTACAGATGGAAGAGAAGTATTATTACATACTTCCAAAAAAGCAATGAAAGATAAAGATGATAATATAATTGGAGTTTTAGGAATAGGGCATGATATAACGGAATTAAAAAGAAGAGAAGATGAATTAAGAGAGTTAAATAAGTTAGCTAATTCCTTGGCAGAATCTCAACAAGTATTATTATCTTTATTTGATAAAGGTGATTCAGTTTTATTAAAATGGAAAAATGATGAGGTGTGGACTGTTGAGTACGCTTCTTTGAGTATTAAGAAACTCTTAGGGTATTCTAAAAAAGAGTTTTTAAACAATGAAATAGATTATTTTGACTGTATTCATAAAGAAGATTTACAAAGAGTTAAAAGTGAATATAAAAAATCATTAAGTAAAAGAAAAGACTATTTCAAACATGAACCTTATAGAATAGTCACAAAACAAAATGAGGAAAAATGGGTTTTAGATTATACGGCAACTCAAATTGATAATGAAAATAATGTTGTAAATTTTATTGGATATATTATTGATATAACTGAACAAGTACAAAGTCAAGAAATGATGTACCAACAATCAAAAATTGCATCACTAGGTGAAATGTTAGGTAATATTTCCCATCAATGGAGACAACCTTTATCAATTGTTTCAAGTTTAGCAACAGGAAGTAAGCTAAAAAAGGAGATGGGAATATTAGAAGATAATGAGTTAATGTTAAACTTAGATAATATAAATAAATATGCTCAATATCTTTCATCAACAATCGATGATTTTAGAAATTTCTTTCTTTCTGACTCACAGACTAAGGGTGTAGTAAATTTAAAAGAGACGATTTTAAAGGTAGTTGGCTTAGCAAAAGACTCTTATAAAACAAAAGGTATAAATTTAATTTTAAACCTAGAAGATGATTCCTTATTTGAATGCAATGAAAACCTACTAATTCAAGCTTTAATTAATATCTTAAATAATGCAAGTGATGCTTTGGGAAGTATAGATGATAATAGATCTAATAGATACGTTTTTGTAGATTTATTTAAGAAAAAAAATAAATGTATAATTACTATAAAAGATAATGCAGGTGGAATAAAAAAAGAGTATATAAATAAAATCTTTGAACCATACTTTACAACAAAACATCAATCTCAAGGTACGGGAATAGGTCTTTATATGACAAATCAAATAATAACAAAACATTTAAATGGTGAAATAGATGTTTCTAATATTGAATATTCATATTTAGATAAAAATTATATTGGAGCATGTTTTGTAATAAAACTATGCTTAAAAAATCTTAATTAAAATTATTACTTGTTGCATTTAGTTATATTTAAGAGTGTAAGTTATAAAATGAATTATATACTGATAAAGGAGTTTATTATGAAACTTCAAGGAATTACAATTGATTTTTATGATAAAAGAACATGTGGTCTTTTACCAGACCTTTGTGCCCAATGGGATATTCGTTATGATGAGCTAGAAGACAATGATGAGCTTATATCATATTGGGAAAATAGTTTAGAAAATGTTTTATCTAAAACTGATAAAGTAGTTAGTGGAACTATAGATGGAAAATCTATTTTATATTCTGCTGATAAAGAAGCAATAAAAATAATACAAGATGAGTTTAAAGAGTTAGAATTATTAACTATTGATTATGATGATATTACAAAATGTGATCACTGTTTAAAACATGATTATATTGCTGATGAAAATAAACTTGTAGAAGCTAATTAAATTTTAATTAGCTTCAGTATTAAAACAAGTCAACACTTGAAACTTGTTCTTCTTTAAATCTAACAACTCTATCTCTACCACTATTTTTAGCTTCATATAAAGCAATATCAGCATTTTTAATAATATTTTCAAATGATGTTGAATCTTCAGGATACATTGAAAGACCTATACTAACAGTTTTCTTCAATTTATTACCTGCGTAAACATCTATTTCATTTTCTCTTACTTTGTCACCAATCTTTTTAGCAACACTCATTGCAGCTTCATCTGAGTTTACACCCATTAATAAAATCATAAACTCTTCACCACCATATCTGATGATAATATCAGATTCTCTAACTGTTTCATTTAAAATTCGTGCAAGTTCTTTAAGTACTTTATCTCCAATATCATGACCATACTCATCATTAACAGCTTTAAAGTGATCCATATCAAGCATAAGTAATGCAACATTTGTTCCATCTCTTTTAATTTGTGGTAACATTTTTTTAGTATATTCTTCTAAGAATTTTCTATTATATAGTCCAGTTAATCCATCTGTAAATGCAGATTCTTGTAAAGCATTCATTAAAAGTTTAACTTCAATAGAAGGAACTGATTCTTTTAAATAACTTTTTATGAATACAGTTTTTTCTTTTAATTCTTCAAGTTCTTCCTGTGTATCACAAACGCAGTTAATAATTAAATATAGATTTTGTGTAATATCTACATTAAAGCAGTAGTATAATTTGTCACTATCAAAAAGAGGACAAGTATTATGAAACTGTACTGACATAACATCACTTTTTGTTCTAGCTGCTCTACAAGCTTCTGGATTAGTTTTTAAAGTTTCTTCACAATATAATGATTTTCCACACTGTTTCATTGTAGTCATCTTATATTTTTTCATATCAATTTCCACAAAACTAAAGTTTTTCAATTTAAACTTGTTTTGTAGTACTTCTGCTAATCTATCATAAATCTCTTCTTTAGTGTTATCTAATTCAATCTGCTTTTTAAACTGATAAAGGTTTGATAAATTATCAATAATCTCTTTTGAGTCTTTAAGTGGGTTTCTATTTTTGTTTGAAGCTTTAAATCCAACAAAGCCTTGAAGTTTTTTATCAATATCAACAGCGGTATCTTTAAAAGATTGGATTAAATTATTATAATCTTCTGTAATGTTAATCATTTCAGCAGATAATCCAACAGGAGGAACTATCCCTTTAAATCTTCCATGTGTAGCTTGATTAATATTAATTTTGAACTTATCAAATAGTCTTAAATATGGACTAATTAATCTTCTACTAACTAAAATAAATAGAATAATTGTTGTTAAGATTAAAACAGTAATAACATATATAGATTCTATACCTATTTCTTTTATAGTACTAATATCTAGTACAATTGAAACTGCACCTAAAGTTGTACCTTGATCTACTTGATGACACTTTAAACAATCTATTCCTTTTTCTGCAACTGCATTATATGGAATAGTAACCCTAACAGTAGTACTTGTTATCTCTTCATCAATTTGATATTGCATTCTTCCTGTTGAAAGTGCTTTTTTATCAAAATCATCCCTTGGAGGATTTTTTAAGTGAGAAGAAGGAAACTGCTCATTAACAAATTTACTTCTTACAAGCCATAGCTGTTCTACATTTTTAATATTTGACGCAGAATTTATAAATGTATTAACATCTTTCATATTACCATTAATCATATGTGCAGTTAATCCACTTTTTACAACTTCTGAAATAGATTGGGCATTATGAATAGCTGATTTGATTCCAGTTTTTCTTAGATTATAAAGACTAAATATAGAAATAGTAACTGAAAGCATAATAATCATAACTATTGTATAAAGTGTAATATTTTTTCTCATTGCGTACCTTTTATTAAGGTAGCTATTCTATAAAAAATAGGCTTAATGTATTAAAAAAATATAAGAAAAAAGACATAAATGTTAAAGTTTATTTTTGGTTAATAATTTATAATGATTTTTATTATATTCTAAAAAGATCTTTAGGATTTACATGCATTTCATTTTTTGTAGCTTGGAAAGTTAAAGTATTATTAACTCTTCCTACAACATACCCCTTTTTTATCCATCTACCTACTTTTAAAGATGGTGAAATCTGATCTAAATGAGAGTAAATAGTATGTAAACCATTTCTATGCTGAACAATTACAACATTTTCAAGCATACCTGCATTTTTTTTAGCATATACAATTTTACCATTGAAGATTGATTTAACTTTTGCTTGAGGTTTTTTAGTTTTTAAAACAATAGATTCATTAAATAGTTGTATCTTATATACTGGGTCAAAATATGTTCCAAAATTTTTAACAACTTGGAAAGAGTCAAGTGGAGCAATTGTTTTTCTTCCTCTATATTTTGAAATCTTAATTCCTGAAGTTGAAGAACCAATCATTCTAACATCAATATCAAGGTTTTTTGCATAGCTATTGTTTCTATCTTCATCACTAACTTCATATTTACTAGAACTCTTTTTTGCTTGTCTTCTCTTCTTTTGTGCAGCAAGTCTTTTTGCTTTTGCAATTGCTGCTCTTCTTTGTTTTTCTATCTCTTCTTTTTTAAGAATATTTAGTTTTCCAAGAAGTTGTTTTAAAGAGTCTTGTTTTTGAACAGTTTTTTTAAGTTCCTCTTGATATTCTGTATGTTTTTTTTCTAATGATACCAAAGATTTTGAATGAGTTCTTTTTAAAATACTTAACTCTTTTTTCTTCTTGATTCTATCTGCAATATAAGTACTAATCTTATCTATTTTTCTTTTATTTTCTTTTCTATTTTGAGTCAAAAGTTCATAATTATTGTTTATTTTTATAATTTCATCTTTAGAGTTTTGTGAAAGTAAAGTATAAACTTCTGAGTCAATTAGTTCCTCAAGGCTACTTTCTCCTGCAAGCTTTAAAGCTATTGAAGAAGAAAACTCATTTATTATAGTATTAACAATTTTTTCTTCACTATCTTTTTTTTCTTTTATTAAATCACTTGAGTCTTTTTGTAAAGTTTTTAAAGCTTCTTTTGCAGCAACAAGTTGACTTTGGTGTTTTTTTATATCATCATTAATAATAGTAATAGCTTTTTCTAATCTACTTAATTCTTTGTTTTGATTATTAATTTGTTTTGCAAGAATCTTTATTTGTAAATCTTTTTGTTCTTGGACTTTTTTATTTTTTTGTAAAATTAATTTATTGTTTTGGATTTTTTTATCAATACTATTAGTGGATGCTCCAAATAAAGTGATTGATACTAAAAATAGTAAAGCTAATCTTTTAATCATATTTTATTTTATACTTTAATAATACACCAATAATTGTTAGTATTGAAATACCAAATGATAATAGAAAAATTTTAGATAATGACTCATTTAACGGAAGAGTAACTTGTACAATATTTTCTAAATCATTAGGTAATAATACACCAATATTATCAACTAAATAAATAAACATTCCAGATACTATAAAAAATGAAATGAAGGAACTAATAATTGCATACTTTAAAATTGTTGATGAACTATATAAAATAGATGCCCCATGAAGTTTTAAAATAGTAATTTTTTCATGATGTTCATAAAACCAAATTCTAATTTGCTTTGATATCATAATAATTGCAAAGATAGTTATTATAGTAAAGAGTATAAAAGATATTTGACTAAGTAAAAGCATTAGTAAATATATACTATTGTGATTTTTCGAGAAAATTTCTACTTTCCTAACATTTTTATTTGCATACAACTTATCTTTTATTGTTTGAAGCTGAGTTGTTGTAGGAAATGTTTCTAAATTTATTTTATAAAAGTGTGGTAATTTCTTTCTTAATAAATCTATTGAAGAATTTGATAAATCAGATTTAATATTATCAATTATTGATTTTTTCTCTAAAGTTATAATCTTTTCTACATTTATTCCTGCTAATTCGGTAATATCTTCTTTTATTAAAGGCGTATTTGTAATTACTACAATAGAATAATCATTTGCAATTTTTATTTTATAATTATCTAAAATATTAGATGCAAATAAATATATAATAAAAGATATTAGCATAGCAGTTAATGGAACAACAAAAGCAAATGTATTTTTAAGAAACTTCATAAATTATCCCATCTTCAATAGATAACTGTCTAAATCTAATACCAAAGTTTTTTGGAACTCTATGTGTTACAACAACTACTGTGATACCTAATTGTTCATTTGCACCTTTTAAAAGATTCCATACAACTTCTGCTGAGTAATCATCAAGGTTACCTGTTGGTTCATCAGCTATGATTATTTTAGGGTTGTGTGCAAGAGCCCTAGCAACTGCAACTCTTTGTTGTTCACCACCACTTAGTTCATTTGGATAATATCCTGCTCTGTGTGATAGTTTTACATGGTTTAAAAGTTTTGTTGCTTGTTCCCTTGAAATATCATTTGAATAACCATTGATTTTAAGAGGAATCATAATATTCTCTTCAATAGTCCACTCTTCTATTAATTTATAATCTTGGAAAATAATACCAATATCTTTTCTAAGACTTCTTAGGGATTTTCCCTTTATTCCAAAAACATTTTGTCCTGCAATTCTTAGTTCTCCATGTTTTAGTGGAATTTCTCCATAAAATGATTTTAGTAAAGTAGATTTTCCACTACCACTTGTTCCACCAATAAATATAAACTCTTTTTCTCTTATTGAAAAGTTACCTTTTTTAATAACATACTTGTTTTCATCATAAGAAAGATATATATTTTTGGCTTGTATCATTATTTTAATATCTCTTTTATTTTATTGTGTGCTTTTATATTAGAACTTGTTGGAAGAGGAAGATCTTGAAAATATGAAGCTTTTCCCTCTCTTACAATAATATATTTGCTTAAAGGTCTATCAAAATTACCAAAGGTAACTTGAATAAGTCCAGAATTAGTTTCATCTTCTATAACGAATATATCTTCAACATGAACAAAGTAGTCTTTTTCAACTAAAGTTTTAGTAGGAATACTTTTTATAGTCTCTTCAAAGTTTACTTCTTCTTCAAAGTTAAAATCAAAGTCGTGATTTATTTCTTTATCTTCTTGTTCACATAATAAAACTACATCATAAATATGTTTACCTTGTTTCTTCCATCTATCTTCATATTTACTCGATACAGGTAAGTCTTTATTTATATCTATAGTAATTTTACCCTTTGGCAGATTCGTAAGTAACTCCGTACAGTAGTCAAAATACTTTCTACTATCTGTTCTTAATTCTAAAGTACCATTTACTTTTAATACTCTTAATGCTTCATTGATAAAATCACTTGAATAAACTCTTCTATGTGGTTTTTTATCCCAAGGAACAGGAAAGTGAACAAAAATTCTGCCAACTTTATTTGATTTGATAAATTCCATAAAAAGTCTTGCATCATAGTTTACAACTAAAATATTAGTTAACTCTTGAATTTTTACTTGTTTTAAAAGTTGTTCAATAGAAGGTGTATGAATCTCTAAACCTATAAACTGAACATCAGGATTCTCTTTTGCTTGGTGTAAAAGATGTCTTCCACTACCAAAACCAATCTCAATTTGAATCTCTTTTTCTGTATCAAAATCATTTAAAAAATAGTTAATATCTTTTAAATAATCTTGTGTAGGTTCAATTTTTTGATTTATATTTTGAGTATTTGCAAATAAAATTTCTGATTCAGTAATCTTTGCATAAGAGTTTAAAGAATCTTTGATTAGTTGTACAGGACTTACTCTTGTAACTTTATCTGGTTTTAAAAGTAAGTTGTCATCTTTTTGTCTTAGAGTTAATAAAAACTCTTTATTATCTCTTGTTGTTGAAATTTTATACTCTGTTTTTCTTGGGCTTTGTGTAAAATTATATGACTTTGCAATAAAATTAAAGCTAGTATCATCTATTGAAGATGGTACCTTTAATTTTTTGTTTGTTTTATTAAATACTATATGAGGCATTTATTTAGTTCATCTCCACTAACTTAGGTAAAATAAGCTCTGTTTCTTTTGTTATTTCAGAGTGAATCCCATTTTTGTCAACTGCTTGAATAGCATAGCTATACTGCACACCTCTTACAATATCTTTATCTTCAAATCTAAGTGCGGTAATATCTTGATATTTAATAGTCTTATCTTTGAAAAAACCTTCTTTTATAGTTTTATAAACAGTATATGAAACTGCTCTATCATCACCTGGTTGCCAATTTAAAATAGCTTTTGCCCCTTGAATTTGTGCAAGAGTCATTACAGGTTTTCTTAGTTTATTTAAAGTAACACCCATTACAGAGTTAACATTTAAATTACTTTCTAGACCATCTTTATCTACTGAACTTACTTTATAAAAATATACTTTTCCATCTTCATTAACGAAATCTTCATAATTTAAAGTTTCGGCATTAACTGTTTTTATAACATCAAAACCACTTTGATCATCTGTACTTCTATAGATATTATATTTAACTACATCAGCAGATTTTGAAGGTTCCCATTTTAAACTGATTTTTCTAGGTAAGTCAGTTGTAGCTTTTAAACTTAAAATTCCTTCGGGTAAAGGTTTTGTTTGAGCTTTTACTAAATCACTTGGCATAGTTTCTAAACCATCAAATGTTTTACCAATAACTCTATAGTGATAAACAACATTGTCTTCTAAGTCTAAATCAATATACTCAGCTTGTAATCTTCCATCTAAAGTTTCAATCTCTTCCCACTTGCTAGTTGCAGGAGTTTTTCTTTGAATTTCATAACTTTCGATTCTTTCACTACTATGTGGTCTCCAAACAATTTTAATTTGTCTTGGAAGATTTGAAATAGCTTGAATAAAACTTACTCCTTCCATTAGTGGAAGTGTTGAAACTACATAGTCATTAGTAGTTTTTGATTCAAATTCTGTAGCAGTAGCAGAAGAAATTTTATAAACATATTTTGTACTAGGTTCCACATCTTCATCTACATAATGTGTTGTGTATCTATTTTCAACTGTATCAATTAGTTTTAATTTTGCACCATCTTTTTGTAAATTTGCTCTATAAAAATGATATCCTGTAACTCTAGGGTCATCAACTTTTCTCCACTCAAAAGCAATTGCATTGATATCTGGAAGAGTTCTAATAGAAGCAGAATCAACTACTTCAAGAGTTTCATTAATTTTTGGTTTTGTAGTATCGAAGTTTTTTAAACTACATCCACTAAGTAGTAAAATTAAAGCACTTAACGATGTTAGTTTCATCAATTTTGTCATTTACAATCTCCATATTAAAATTGTTTGTTAAAAAGTCATGCATGTCATTTGAAAGTTTTGCAGTAAAACTCATTTTTTCTTTTGTAATTGGATGAATTAAGTAAAGATTGTATGCATGCAAATAAAATCTATTTATTTTATTTAATTCGCCCTTAAATCCATATAAATTATCACCTAGGATATGCCTATTCATAGTACTTAAGTGTACTCTTATTTGATGAGTTCTACCTGTGAAAAGTTTACATGCTATTAAATCATATTTATCATTATTTGAAGTGCATAGTTTACAAAAAGCAGATTTTGCATTTTTACCATTTTGTTCAATTGACATTTTAAGTCTATTATTTGGGTTTCTAGCAATTGGTTTTTCAATTATAATATTATCTTTTAAGGGTAAATCAATTATTGCTAAATAGTATCTTCCCATACTTTTATCTTCAAGTTGTTTTGAAAGCCCAGTATGAGCTTCATTTGTTTTAGCAATAACCATTACACCGCTAGTTCCTTTATCTAGTCTATGAACAATACCATGTCTTTCTTCACCACTTATTGTAGAAAGAGAAAAGTTATTTAGTTTTAACCAGTCAACTAAAGTTGCATCTTTTACACTTGGTGCATCATGAACTGTAAGGTTATAAGGTTTGTTTACAACTAAAATATAATCATCTTCATAAATTATTTCAATATTTTTATCTTTTAAAGACTCTTTTATGAAACCTTCATCTTTTACTGGATTTATTTGGGCATCTGGAAAGTGAACTTCTACTTTTTGTTCTAACTTTAATTTTAAACCTCTTTTTGTACAAGTTTTACCATCAACTTTTACATATTCTTTATTTATTAGTTGTTCTATCTGATTTCTTGATGCATCAATTTTAGAACTTAAAAATTTATCTAATCTATTTGTCTCTTGAACAATAAAATTTTTATCCATATTTGGGTACTCTTTCACTATGCGTTTATTTGATAAAAGAATTATTTCACATTTTGATTATTTAATAGTTATATTTGTATTGCCTTTAATATTGTTATCATACAATCTTATAAGTGAAACAAACCGTATATTAGCGAATAAACAATTAATTTATTTTACAATCTCATTAATTGTTTTTTTTATAGTATTTATCTTACCAATTAGAAGAAATATTAGACTTATTCCTATTTTGTATTGGCTTGGTATATTTTTGCTACTTGCAGTTGAGTTTTTTGGTGTTACTAAATTAGGTGCTAAAAGATGGCTTAGTTTACCTTTAATAAATATGACAATTCAACCAAGTGAACTATTTAAGCCTGTATTTATTCTTATGCTTGGACACTTAATTCACAATAAGCCACCAGAAGATAGAGGATACAATTTAAAAGATTTTATATATTTCTCTTTTTATATTTTTCTTCCTTTTATTTTAATTGCAAAAGAGCCTGATTTAGGTACGGCATTAGTTTTACTTCTTGTTGGTTATGGGATTTTATTTATAGTAGGAGTTAATTGGAAAATTTGGGCTACTATTTTTGTAACAATAGCTTTAGCTTCTCCTTTTATCTATACAAATTTGATTAAAGATTATCAGAAAAAAAGAATTAAAGATTTTCTTTCTGAAAAACCTAGTTATCAAGTTCAACAATCTATTATTGCAATTGGAAATGGTGGTTTAGTTGGGAAAGAAGCCCAAGAAGCTACACAAACACAATTAAAGTTTTTACCTATTGCAACAAGTGATTTTATTTTTGCATATTTTGTAGAAAGATATGGCTTTCTAGGTGCTATAGGACTTATATTTATTTATGGTTTACTAATTTATCATTTATTGTCTTTTAATTACTACTTTCATGATGATTATGTAATTCGTTCCTTTGCCTCCGGACTTGGACTTCTTATATTTTTAAATATGAGTATTAATATTTTGATGGTTATTGGTTATGCCCCTGTAGTTGGACTTCCTTTACCTCTGTTTTCATATGGAGGAAGTTCTTTTATTAACTTTATTGTACTTTTTGCAATATTAGAAAATTTATTAGCATTTAGGTATATGGATATGTATAATTTTGAAAGGCGATTATAAAATGGAAGCACAAAGTTCTACTTTTATTGGATTTGAAGACTCTTTTGAAGAATCAAAAGCAGTTTTATTTGGAGTTCCTTTTGATGGAACAACTTCTTTTAAACCAGGAACAAGATTTGCACCAAGTGCAATGAGAGAAGACTCTTGGGGATTAGAGAGTTTTAGTCCGTATCAAAATAAAGATTTAGAAGATTTAAAACTTTTTGATTATGGAAATTTAGAAGTTCCCTTTGGGGATAAAAAAACTGCTTTAAGAATGATTCAAGAAATGACACAAGAAATCATTGATGCAGGGAAAATCCCAATTATGATTGGTGGAGAACATTTAGTATCACTTGGACCTGTAAAAGCACTATCAAAAAAGTATGAAGATTTACATATTATTCATTTTGATGCACACACTGATTTAAGAAATGACTATTTAGGTGAAGCTTTAAGTCATGCAACAGTTTTAAGAAGAATTTATGATCAAGTTGGTGATGGAAGATTAAATCAGTTTTGTATTAGAAGTGGTCTAAAAGAAGAGTTTGAATGGGCAAAAGAACACTCTCATTTAGAAAAATTTACATATAACACACTAGAAGAAAGAGTTGAACTTTTAGTTGATAAACCTGTGTATATCACTATTGATTTAGATGTTTTAGACCCTTCAGTATTTCCAGGAACAGGAACACCAGAACCAGGTGGAATTGATTTTCATGACATGATGAAGATTATTTCTATTTTATCAAGACTTGAAAATGTAGTAGGGCTTGATGTAGTTGAACTTAGTCCTAAGTTTGATGCAAGTGGTGTTTCAACTGCTGTGGCATGTAAGACTTTAAGAGAGTTAGTCCTTGCAACTATAAAATAATTTAGAATAAAGAGAGTTGACCAAGGTTACTTTGTTCAACTTTTTTTATACAAGAGCTTTCATCAAATAAAACTTTGTTTACATTTGATGTTACTTCATAAATCTCAAGCTTTTCGTTTGGATAAATATTAAATAAAGAGTTTACCTCTTTTAAGTTTTCACTGTAAAGCCAAGTTTGAAACTCTTTTTTCTCTAATACTACAGGCATACGGTGATGAATTTCTCCTAACTTTTCATTGGCATCACAAGTTATTAATGCAACAGTTACTATTTTCATGTTTAACTCAATATCAAAATATTCATCCCAAATACCTGCTAGGGCTAAATAGTCATTTTTTATATCTTTTACAAAGTAGGGTGTTTTTTCTTTATCTTCTATTTTCCATTCATAAAAACCATTTATAGGGATAATACATCTTCTAAATCTAAATGAATCTCTAAATGTTTGCTTTTCAAAGATAGATTCGCTTCTTGCATTTATATTCATTGCTTTTTTATCTTTTGCCCAAGAAGGTAAATATCCAAAATGAGAATATAAATAGTTTCCATTATTTAAAAGCGCAGGTATAGGCAGTGTTGGAGGGAGGTTATATCTTGGATTCAAAGTTTGAATCATATCGTTTTTTATTAGATGAGAAGCATCTTTTTTAAAAGATTTGTCGTTGAAAATAGCTAAACGACCAGGCATAGGTAGTATTAAAGTAAAAGAAAAATTTCTTTTACTTATTGTCTTTAATTATTTGTCTTATCTCTTCTAATAACTCAACAGAAGCATCAATCTCAGCTTTTCTAATAGCTACACTTTCTATGTTGCAGCCAACTGGAATACCTCTTTTTTTACCATATATAAATAAATCTTCAAAGATATCTCTTGAAAGTTTTACTGAATCATGTAAAATATCACCAGACTCTTTTAAATCCTCTTCTAAATAGTTTGGAATATTGATTCCTAACCACTTCATAAAATCAAGGGTTTTAGCACTACCACAAGGAGTTAGGGTAAAAATAATTGGCACAGGTTCAATATTGTTTTCTTTTGCGTATTTTGCATAGTCTGTTAAAAATGTTTTTGCAGCATGTAGATCATAAACACACTGAGTAATAAAATACTCACAAGAACTATTTTGCTTAGAAAATACTCTTAAATGTTCATCATGTTTTTTCATATGTCTTTCTGGAATTGCAATTCCACCAAGACAAAGATTATTATTAACTTCTTTTTTTATATTGTATGCTTCTTTTAAAGTGATATTTGTTTGTTGCTCATGACTTGCTGCTCCAACAAATACAGAGTGTACTTGAGTTGCTTTTGTACTTTCAAGCCAAGTTGCAAACTGCTTTGCAGTATAATTACCAACTGCTCTATAAACAATTCTTGGAGTTTTAAGTTCTTGTAAATAGTTTTTAGAGTATTCACAAGGATTAATTGTTTTGATAAAAGGAAAAGGTCTTTTTTCATCAGTTCTATCTGACTCATCTTGAATATCATATAAAACTAAACCATCTACATTTAGTTTTGAAATTCTTTCAACATGCTTTTTAGCAATCTCTTTTATCTCTTCTTGGGTATGTTTTACTTTTGGAGGTGTAATTCCGTATAATAATATTCCATTTTCTTTATTTCTAATCTTATCTGTAAGCATTGAAAACCTTAATTTTTATAATAATAATTGTAAATTTTTCGTATTATACATTAATACAACTTGTAATAAACGTATATCTTTATTTTTGTAGGTGTTTTTGGTCTTGGATAATCTTTATATGCATACTCAATTGTTTCTTTGGTATTTTCATCTAAACTTGAATACCCTGAAGAGTTAGTAATTCTTAGATTAGATATATCCCCATTTGGGTGAAGAGTAAATTCAACTATATTCATCCCTTGTTGCCTTGTTCTGACTGCAATATGTGGGTATCTTAAATACTTTTGTGTAATTCTTCCTATATCTTTTAGATTTTTTTGTAAAAATACTTTTTGCACCTTTGTAAAAGAGTTATACTCTTCTCCATAAAGATTGATATAGCTTTTTGTAATATCATCAAGTAATTCTTTATCTAATGGAACAGGTTCTGCTAATAGAAAGTTTTCTAGTGATCTTTTCTCAATATCTTTTTCCCTTTGTGTTTTTTTAGGAATATCTTTTGTAAATGTAGGTTTTGCTTCAACTTTTGGAGTTGGTCTTTTCTGAATCTTTTTAGGTTTTTTTATTACATCTCTTTTAGGAATATTTTGTTTAGGTATTTTTACTTCTTTGTACTTTTTAGGTCTATCTTGTTTTTTAGGTTTTACTTTTTCTTGTTTTGGTTCAGTCTTCTTTTGAGGCTTCACTTTTGGTTGTAACTTTACAAAGTGTACAGAAGATTTATCAATTTTTTTTGAGCTCGATGGTTTGTCATACATCTGCTCTTTAGGTGATTCAATTTTAGTTAAAAATAAAAAGTGAAAAGTTATTGATAAAATAAACGCTAGTATAATAAGTTTCATAACGCAATTATAGTAGAATGTTGCTTTTAATTATAAAAAATAATGATAAATAGGATACATAATGTTTGAAAAATCAATTGAAGCTTATGAACAAGCTTGCCAAGTAATTCCAGGTGGTGTTGATTCACCAGTTAGAGCTTTTAAAAGTGTAGGAGGAACACCACCTTTTATTGAAAGAGGTGAGGGTGCTTATTTAGTAGATGTAGATGGTAATAAATACTTAGATTTTATTCAAAGTTGGGGACCACTAATATTCGGACATTGTGATGAAGATATTGAAGAATCAGTAATACAAACAGTTAAAAAAGGTCTTTCTTTTGGTGCGCCAACAGTTTTAGAAACTGAATTAGCAAGTGAAATTGTTGAAATGTACGATCATATTGATAAAGTAAGATTTGTAAACTCTGGAACAGAAGCTACTATGTCTGCTATTAGACTTGCTAGAGGTGTTACTGGTAAAAATGCAATTGTTAAGTTTGAAGGATGCTATCATGGGCATTCTGATTCTTTACTTGTTCAAGCAGGTTCTGGTTTAGCTTCTTTAGGAACTCCAAGTTCTCCAGGTGTACCAGCTGATTTTACTAAACATACTTTAGTTTGCGAATATAATAATATTGAAGATTTAAGAAAATGTTTTGAGGAATCAAATGATATCTCTTGTATTATAATGGAGCCAATTGCTGGAAATATGGGATTAGTTCCTGCTTCAGCAGAGTTTTTAAAAGAGTGTAGAGAATTATGTGATAAAAATGGGGCATTACTTATTTTAGATGAAGTAATGACAGGGTTTAGAACTTCTTTAACAGGTGCACATGGTCTAATTGATGTTAAAGGTGACATTATTACTTTTGGTAAAGTAATTGGTGCAGGTATGCCAGTTGGTGCTTTTGCTGCAAATAAAGAAATTATGGGACATTTAAGTCCAGATGGTGCAGTTTATCAAGCAGGAACTTTAAGTGGTAACCCAGTTGCAATGGCAGCAGGACTTACAAGTTTAAGAAAATTAAAATCAATTCCAAATCTACATACTGAATTAAATAGAAAAGCAGTTAAATTAGTAACTGGTTTTAAAGAAGTAGCTACAAAAAACAATATTCCTCTTCAAGTTGACACAAGAGGAAGTATGTTTGGATTCTTTTTTGCAGAAAAAATGCCTACAAACTTTAAAGAAGTAAGTGCACTTTGTGATTTTGAAAGATTCGGTAAGTTTCACCATGAGATGATCAAAAAAGGTTTCTATTTTGCTTGCTCTCAATATGAAGCTGGATTTATTTCAACAGTTATGTCTGACTCTATGATTGATGAGTGTATTGCAGCAGCTGATGAAGTTATGCAGAACCTATAAAAAAGGAAAATATAAATATGTCAACTTTTAAAAATGTTGAATTAACAAAAAAAGCAAATATCTACTTTGACGGAAATGTTACAAGTAGATCTTTTGTTGATGAAAATGGTGAAGAAAAATCTTTAGGAATTATGATGCCTGGAGAATATACATTTGGTACTAATCAAGCAGAACTAATGGAAATTACTGAAGGTGAAGTAGAAGTAAAATTAAAGGACTCTGATACTTGGAATACTTATACAGCGAATACTTCTTTTGATGTACCAGCAAATTCAAGTTTTGATATCAAAGTTAAAACAATAACTGATTATTGTTGTTCTTATATAAAATAGGGAATATAAATGGAAAATAAAAAAACAGAAGAAACACCTAAACACCAAGATAAACTAAGAGCTTTAGATAACTTATCTTTAGGTATTTCAATTGTAGCAGCTGTTGCAATTGGTTTTGGTATAGGATATGGCTTAAAAGCTTGGACTGGTTATGCTTGGACTTTATGGTTAGGTCTTTTCTGGGGTATTGCTGCTGCTGGATTAAATATCTATAAAGCCTATAGAAGAGCTCAAAAAGAGTTTGAAGGGCTTGAAAATGACCCAAGATATGCTCATAGAGCAAAGTATGGCGACAAATCTGACTTTGATGACGACGAATAAATATATATTTGATTTTGCAAAAGTATTTTTAATACTTGATGCAAGTTTAGTACTATACTCTTTCATTTTTCAAAATGCAATTTGGGCTTTAAATACTCAAGTTGCATTTTTAGGTTCTTTATTTGTCACACTTGCTTCTTTTTTAGCATATAGAAGAAATGTTAATAATAGATTATCAACACTTGAAAAAAAAAGTGAGCATAAATCTTTAGAAGATAGAGATAAAATAGATGAAATAGATGATCCTTATGATTTATATTCTGAATATGAAGAGATTCCCGAAGAGGAATTAACAACTGAAAAAATCAAAGAGATAATCAAAGATGAAAAATCAAAAGTTAAAAGACACTCTATAAAAAACACTTTTACTTCAGCAAGTAGTTTTGTATCTATTTATAGAATACTTGGATATGGTTCTTTAGTTTTTGGTTTTTTTGCATTAAATAATAATGGTATTTTTCTAGCAGTTCCATTTTTAATTGGTTTAAGTGTTGTTCCTTTTGGAACATTACTTTCAAAACTTGTTTTTAAAAAGAAGTTAGAAGAGTAAAAGTTTCTAGACCTTACTTTGTTATTAAAGGAAGGTCAATAGAAACTTTGTCTTGTAGTTTTGTTACTATAAATGAAGCATTTTCATCTTCATAATTAAATGAATCTAAGTCTATACTATTACTAGAACTTAGTTCCACACTTATAATCGAGTATTTCTTTCCATCAATTTTAATATATTCACCAATTTTTAAAATTACAGATGTAGTTACTATTTCACTTTTATCAAATGCATCATATATAAGATTAAGGGTTTTTATAAACTCTTTTGCATTGATTTTAAATTCAGGAATAGAAGGGTCATAATTTTTTATAAACTTACTAGCTGATTTTATTTTTTTACTTGAAATAGCTAAATCTACAAGTGTAAAGATATTTGTAATGTTAGTATTTTTAGTAGTTAATTGTGAATCTTTTTTTACCATAGCACTTTTATAAAGTTTCATATGGATTTCATCTTCATTATCATACTTAACAGTAATAGCATAAAAAGTGTAGTTTTCTATACTTAAATCAATATATGTAGTTTCTACACCAAAAGTTTTAGGTGCATATTTTAAAGTTAAATCAAAAAGCTCTTTTTGTTTAATTCTATTAAACAAAAATTGAGCTTCATGATTAGAAAACAGAAGTTTTCCACTTGAGGAAAAGGAAATAACTGGATTTAAATCTAGTTCAACCCATTCTTCAAAAAAATTCATTATATTAGCTTTCTACGTAGTTTTTAAGGTTTTTACCAACTTTTGGATGCTTAAGCTTTTTAATAGCACTTGATTCAATCTGTCTAACTCTTTCTCTTGTTACAGAAAGCTCTTTTCCAATCTCTTCTAGTGTTCTATCACTTGCATCTTCCATAAGTCCAAATCTCATTCTAACAACTGCTTGTTCTCTTTCATTCAGTTGAGCTAATATTTGATCAATTTGACCTTGTAAGTCATCTTTCATAATATTATCAATTGGAGTTGGAGCTTTTTCATCAGGCACGAAGTCCCCAAATTTACCATCATCATCAGATCCAATAGGAGCTTCAAGTGATACAGGTTCTTTAGTGATTTTAATTACTTGTTTAACTTTATCAACAGGTAATCCTACTTCTTTTGAGATTTCTTCTACATCCGGCTCTTTACCATTTTCTTGAATACCTTTTCTAATGATTTTATTAATTCTATTAATAGTTTCAATCATATGAATTGGAATTCTAATAGTTCTAGCTTGGTCTGCAATTGCTCTTGAAATTGCTTGTCTAATCCACCAAGTTGCATAAGTAGAGAATTTATAACCTTTTTTATACTCAAACTTATCAACGGCTTTCATAAGACCAATATTTCCTTCTTGGATTAAGTCTAAGAAAGGTAAACCTCTATTTGTATATCTTTTTGCAATAGATACAACAAGTCTAAGGTTTGATTTTGCCATTCTAGTTTTAGCTTGGTCAGTAATCTTTTTACCTCTTTTGATTTGTTCTAATACATCCACAAGTTCTTCTGGCTCTAAATCAAATCCACCTTTAGATGCTTCTGCTGTTTGGAACAGTTTTTTGATTTCCATATACGTAGAAACCATAGTTGCTTCAGGAACCATAGAAGTAATTTGAACTTTAGATAAGTTGATAATATTATCTAAAATCTTTTGGTGATTTTTTAATAAAATATCATTAAATAAAGGTAATTTATATTCTAATTTTTTTAGTTCAGTTTCAAAACCAGTATCTGATTTAAGTGCTGTTTCCATTGCTTTAACAATTTCAGAAATAAGTTTAGAAGTAGGTCCTAAATCAGTAAGAGCATCTTTTACAACTCTCTTTTTAAATGCTGCAGCAAGATTAAATTGCATTTGATCTTGTTCATCATCAGATTTTGCTTCTTCTTTAGTTTGGAATTTAAGCCAATCTTTTTTTGCTTTTTCTAAAATTTTAAAGGCTGCAATAATAGTTTCAGCTCTTTTATCAAGTTTTTTATTTTTCTTTGATGATTTCTCATCTTCACTTATTTCTTCTTCTACATCATCAGAATCTTCATTTTCAGAAGAGTCATCAGAATCTTCATCATCAAAGTTTCTAAATAGCTCTTTTACTTTTCTTTCTCTATTTACTAAAGGCTCTTTATACTCTAAAATAAAATCAATTAAGTATGGTACATAACAGATTGCATCAAGAATGATATCTTCACCCATTTCAATTTTTTTAGAAATTTCAATCTCTTCTTCTTTTGTAAGAAGTGGAATTTGACCCATTTCTCTTAAATACATTCTAACCGGTGAATCTGATCTTGACCACTCTAAAAGCTCTTTGTTTTTAAGTAAGTCGAAAACATCTTCATCGTTTTCTCTCATTTTATTTCTTAGGTCTTCTTTCTTTTTTGCCTCTTCAGCGTTCATTCTTTTTGCTTGTTCTTGTGAACTAATAAGTGTTACGTTATATAGTTGTATAAAAGCTAAAAGTTTTTTTACGTTTGCAGCTGAAGGAGCTTTTGGAAAGATTTTAATAAGTTTTTCGTATGTAAGAACAGAATCTTTGTATTCTTTTACTGTCTGTTCAATCTCTTTATTTAAATCTTTTGCGCTCATAAATGGAAATTCCTCATTTGTTTTTAAAGATAAGGCATATATTATACCGAAAATATTTGAAATTACCTTTAATTTTATTTATTTAATCTATTATTTTTTAATTTTTGG
Organism: Arcobacter sp. CECT 8983; assembly: GCF_004118855.1. Lineage (NCBI taxonomy): Bacteria > Pseudomonadati > Campylobacterota > Epsilonproteobacteria > Campylobacterales > Arcobacteraceae > Arcobacter > Arcobacter sp. CECT 8983. The sequence goes on from NZ_PDKF01000004.1 coordinate 601,819, forward strand.
ATAAAATGATTGACTTTATAAAAATATCCAAGAAGTTTTGAAATAAAAATTTAAGGTAAATAAGGAAGTTTAAGATGAGTAAAATAACGGGAAAAGTTTGGAATTTTGGGGCAAATATTGATACAGATGTTATCATTGCTGCTAGATATTTAAATAGCTCTGATCCAGAACATTTAGCTAAATATGTAATGGAAGATGCAGATCCTGATTTTCCAAAAAAATTACAAAAAGGCGATATCATTGTTGCTGGAGAAAACTTTGGTTGTGGTTCTTCAAGAGAACATGCACCAATCGCTTTAAAAGCAGCTGGAGTTGCAGCAGTTGTTGCTCCATCATTTGCAAGAATTTTTTACAGAAATGCATTTAATATGGGATTACCAATTTTTGAACTACCTGAATCATTAGAGATTAAAGAGGGTGAAGAGATTTCAATTGACCTAGATGCAGGTGAAATTACAAATAACACTACAAATAAAACATATAAATTTATACCAATTCCAGAGTTTATGCAAAAGCTAATCTCTACTGGTGGTTTAATCAATTTCGCAAAAGCTGAAATGGGAGTTGAAAAATAATGAAAAAGTATAATATTTCAATTATTAAAGGTGATGGTATTGGTCCAGAGATTGTAGATGAAGCTATTAAAGTTTTAGATGCAGTTTCATATTCTTGTGGTTTCTCTTTAGAATATAAAGAGTATTTAATGGGTGGTATTGCTATTGATGTTACAGGTGATCCATTACCAGAAGAGACTGTTACAGGAGTACTAAACTCAGATGCTTGTTTATTTGGAGCAATTGGTGGAGAAAAATGGGACAACTTACCAAGAGATAAAAGACCAGAAACTGGACTTTTAAAGTTTAGAGAAGCTATGGAAGTTTATGCAAACTTAAGACCAGCAATTATCTATGATGAGTTAGTAAATGCTTCAACACTTAAACCTGAGGTTATTGAAGGTGTTGATATTATGATTGTAAGAGAACTTATTGGTGGAATTTATTTTGGTCAACCAAGAGAAAATGATGGTTTTAAAGCATTTAATACTATGGTTTATACTAAACCAGAAATTGAAAGAATTGGTAAAACTGCCTTTGAGCTTGCAATGAAAAGGGATAAAAGAGTTTGTTCTGTTGATAAAGCAAATGTTCTTGAAGTTTCTCAATTATGGAGAGATACTATGGAAGAAATAGCAAAAGATTATCCAGAAGTGGAACTTAGTCATATGTATGTTGACAATGCTGCAATGCAACTTGTAAGAAATCCAAAACAGTTTGATGTAATTGTAACTGGAAATATTTTTGGAGATATTTTATCTGATACAGCTTCTATGGTTGTTGGTTCTATTGGATTATTACCATCAGCTTCAACTGGAGATAAAACAGCAATTTATGAGCCGATTCATGGTTCTGCTCCTGATATTGCAGGACAAGGAATTGCAAACCCAATCGCAACAATTGAATCTGCTGGAATGATGTTAAGATACTCTTTAGGAGAAATCGAAGCAGCAGACAAAATTGATGCAGCAATTAAAAAAGCATTAAAAGATGGATATAGAACAGGTGATTTAGCTGCATATGATGCAAAAGAAGTTGTTTCTACTGCTGAAATGGGTGATGTTATTGCAAACAACATAAAATAACTTTAGGAGTTTATGGTTATGTCTAAAAAGTATAGATTAGTTACAAGAAGTGATATGGATGGTTTAGTGTGTGGAACACTAATGAAATACCTAGGTATTATAGATGAAATAACTTTTGTTCACCCAAAAGATATGCAAGATGGAAAAATTGAAATAACGCAAAACGATATTACAACAAACTTACCATATGTAGATGGTGTTTACCTAGCATTTGATCACCATTTTTCAGAAACACTAAGAAATGAAAAAAGAGATAACCATATAATTGAAGCTGATGCACCAAGTGCTGCTGAAGTTGTATATCAATATTATGGAGGAGATGAAAAGTTTCCTTCAACTTTTAGACCTATGATGGATGCAGCAAACAAAGCAGACAGTGCTAGCTTTACAAAAGAAGATATTCTTAATCCACAAGGTTGGGAGCTATTAAGTTTCTTAATGGATTCAAGAACTGGTCTTGGAAGATTTAGAGAATTTACTGTTTCAAACTATCAACTGATGATGGATTTAATTGACTATTGTAAAGACCATACAATTGAAGATATATTAAAACTATCAGATGTAAAAGAGAGAGTTGATTTATACTTCAAATATGAAAAAGAGTTTGAAGAACAACTAAAAAGATGTACTACAATAAAAGCTAATCTTGCAATTATTGATTATAGAAGTGAAGAGATTATTTATCCTGGAAATAGATTTTTAGTATATGCTTTACATCCAGAAATTAATATATCTATGCATGTTGTATGGGGAAGAGAAAAACAAAATGTAGTATTTTCTCCTGGTAAATCAATTATTAATAAAACTTCAAAAACAAATGTTGGTGAGTTAATGCTTAAATATGGTGGCGGAGGTCACAAAGCTGCTGGTGGTTGTCAAATTGACCACGATAAGGCAGAACAAGTATTAGAAGAGTTAATTACTCAAATCAACGCTGACGGTTAATCTTTTAACTGTTTAAATAAATAGGATAAAATCCTATTTATTTGTTTGTTTCACTTTCATTATCTAATAAATCATCATGTTCATCCATATCCCAAGGAAGTGTAGCTGGTGTAGTATGAATAAATCTTAAATATCTTTCAAACTGAGTAATAATATCATTGATAATTGTATGCTCCTCATAACCATATAAATCATAATGTAATGCTCCTCTTTTTAAGAAGGCTTCGGCATTATAATAGTATTTTTGCTTTTTATTTGCATCTTCTAAGTGAGCAAACTCTGGTATTTCGTATTCTCTTAATCTTACTTCATATGTAAACCTAATATTGTCATCTTTATAAATAGTAATAATAGATCTTACATACTCCTCATCATATTCAATGTCACAATCCCATTCTGATTGGCTAAGCTCTTTCTTTAACTTCTTCATGCTGTTTAGAACATCTTTTTTTATAAAGTTCACAACAACACCTTTTTTAGGGAAATTAATTAGCTCTTTAAGTCTTCCTTTCCAAAAATCCTCATTATCAATACTTGGATGTTGGAAATTCATATTTACATTATGTTGTAAACTATCTTCTCTGTGGTCTTCAATAATTAAAGCTCTCCACATTCCAATAGCTGCAATTATCATAATAATAGCAAATGGCAAGGCACTTACAATAGAAGCTGTTTGCAAGGCTCCTAATCCACCTGCAACAAGAAGAATAGATGCAACTAAACCTTCTAAAATTACCCAAAATGATCTTTGCCAAATAGGAGTATGAATTACTCCACCTGAAGCTAAAGAATCAATTACAAGTGAACCTGAGTCAGAAGAAGTTACAAAGAACGTAATAATTAAAAATACAGCAATAAAAGATAAAACATCAGTTAAAGGCAGTCTTTCAAAAAGTTTGAATAGTGCAATGGCTTTATCATTTTGTACTTCTGTTATTAGTGAATCATACCCTTGAACCATAACCATATGTAAAGCTGTATCACCAAAAACTGAGAACCAAAGGAATGTAAAAATTGTAGGTACTAACATAACTCCAACAACAAATTGTCTTATTGTTCTACCTTTACTGATTTTTGCAATAAACAGACCTACAAAAGGAGCCCATGCAATTGTCCAACCAAAAATAAATAGAGTCCAGTTTCCAATCCAATCATTTGAAATATATGCTTGTAAGCTAAAAGTTCTTTCTACAATATTACTTAAGTAACTACCTGTATTTTCTAAAAAAGTATTTAAAATAAATATTGTAGGACCAACAATAAATACAAAAGTCATTAAAGCAATAGCTAGATATATATTTAATAAAGATAATCTTTTTACCCCTTTATCCATACCTGCAAGTACTGAAAAAAGTGCCATGGCAGTAATAACAACAATTGCAATAATTTGATTAAATATACTTACTTCAATGCTAGGCCACAAATAGTTTAATCCTGCATTTATTTGTGAAACAGATAAACCTAAAGTTGTAGCAATACCAAATAGTGTACCTAAAATAGCAAAGGTATCAACAGTATGTCCTGCTGGACCATGTATTTTTTCTCCAATAAGTGGATAAAGTGTTGATCTCATAGATAATGGTAAACCATGTCTAAATGCAAAATATGCAAGTGATAGACCAACTAAACCATAAATAGCCCAAATATGGAATCCCCAGTGAAAATATGCAATTTGCATTGCTTGTTTAGCAGCTGCAATTGTTTGTGCTGCACCTTCTGGTGGTTCTGCATAGTGTAAAATGGGTTCTGCAACACCAAAGAAAAGTAAGGCTATACCATAACCTGCTGAAAATAACATTGCAAACCAAGAGGAAAAACTATATTCAGGTTCTGAGTGATCAGGACCTAATTTTATATTACCCCAAGGAGACAAGGCAATACATACAATAAATATTAAAAATAAAGCAACAGCTAACATATAGAACCAACCAAAATCATTAGTTATATATTTTAACGTTACAGAAAATACTTCTCCCATAAGTTTAGGGTCACTAATTGTTCCAACAACTAATAGAAATATAACTATAACTGCTGGAACAAAAACTGGAAGAAGAACTGTCGAATTAGATTTTTTTAATTTTTCTAACACATATAATCCTTTCTTAAAAAAGAATTATATTAGCAAAATGTGACTAAGAATTTAATTTGTTTAGTAATCTCTTTGTAAATTCATCAAAAGATGGAAGAGATAAATTTGCTTCTCTTTGTTTCTTCCCCCACATTGGTTCAGGGAAATAAGAGTCTTCTTTAAATCTAGCCATTATATGAAAATGTACATGTGGTACATAATTTCCAAAAGAAGCTATATTTATTTTTTCTGGAGTGTAATATTCAAGCATATGTTTTTCTATAATATCTAGACATCTAAATATTTCAGTTTTTGTTTTATTATCACATTGTGAAAACTCTTTTATATTTTCATTTGTAAAAATAATAAGCCATGGAATTTCACTTTTTTCTACTTTTATATTTATTAAGTCATTTTTATATATCATTGTTTTCTCACTAGTTAAATTGTAAATTAATACTAACATAGCCCTAATTAAACTATATTTAAGCAATAAATAACTATAATCCAAATCCATTTTTCCAACCATAGAGGAATTTTTTATAAAATTTTTGTGTTTTATAAAGAGTTGGGCAGAACCAGAAAAAAGCAAATAGCCCTTGTCTCAAACGAGATACAATGGTTGTTTAAGCTTGGCTCCGCCGATTTTTATTGCAATGCAATATATAAAAATCGGGGCGAACTACAAAAAAGCAAAGCAGTTTGCTTTTTTCAAGTGTAGTTCTTCCCTGTTGGAATGTGGTAATAAACACAAAAGAGGAATGACTGATGAAAGTTAGAGCTTCAGTAAAAAAAATGTGTGATAAATGTAAAGTTATCAAAAGAAAAGGTATCGTTAGAGTAATCTGCGAAAACAAAAAACATAAACAGAGACAAGGATAATCGATGGCAAGAATTGCAGGTGTTGATTTACCAAATAAAAAAAGAATGGAATATGCGTTAACGTATATTTATGGAATTGGTTTACATAACTCTAGATTAATCTTAGACGCTACTGGTATCTCTTATGATAAAAGAGCACACGAATTAACAGAAGACGAAGCAGCAGCAATTAGACAAGAAATCCAAAAGAACTATATGGTTGAGGGTGATCTTAGAAAAAAAGTTGCAATGGATATCAAATCTTTAATGGATTTAGGTTCATACAGAGGTTTAAGACATAGAAAAGGTTTACCTTGTAGAGGGCAAAAGACTAAAACTAATGCCAGAACAAGAAAAGGTAAAAAGAAAACTGTTGGTGCAGCATAAGAAGGATAACGAATGGCAAAAAGAAAAGTAACTAGAAAAAAAGTTGTAAAAAAGAATATTGCTGACGGTATCGTTCATATTGCAGCAACGTTCAATAACACTATGGTAACAGTAACTGACTCTGCTGGTAATGCAATCGCATGGTCAAGTGCAGGAAACTTAGGATTCAAAGGTTCTAAAAAATCTACTCCATTTGCAGCTCAACAAGCTGTTGAAGATGCAATGACTAAAGCTATGGAACATGGTATCAAAAATGTAGGTATTAAAATCCAAGGGCCAGGTTCAGGTAGAGATACAGCAGTTAAATCTGTTGGAGCTATAGAAGGTATTTCTGTTAAGTGGTTTAAAGATGTAACACCTTTACCACACAACGGTTGTAGACCTCCTAAAAGAAGAAGAGTGTAAGGAGTATAGGTATGGCAAGATATAGAGGACCAAGAGAAAAGATTGAAAGAAGATTGGATGCAGACCTTGGATTAAAAGGTGAAAGAAGACTTAACGGAAAATCTGCATTAGAGAAAAGACCATATGCTCCAGGACAACATGGACAAAGAAGAACTAAGATTTCTGAGTATGGTTTACAACTAAGAGAAAAACAAAAAGCTAAATACTTCTATGGTGTATCTGAAAAACAATTCAGAAAATATTTCAAAGAAGCTGCAAGAAGAGATGGTAATACAGGGGCAAACCTTATTACATTAATCGAGCAAAGATTAGATAACGTTGTATTTAGAATGGGATTCGCTTCAACTAGAGCGAGTGCAAGACAATTTACAACTCATGGACATATCCTAGTTGATGGTAAGAAAGTTGATATTCCTTCTTACGTTGTTAAACCAGGACAAAAAATTGAGATTAAAGAAAAATCTAAATCTAACCCACAAATCGTTAGAGCATTAGAATTAACTAACCAAACTGGTATGGTTGAATGGGTTGATGTAGATAAAGATAAAGTATTCGGAATTTTTACAAGAATCCCAACAAGAGAAGAAGTTGTTATTCCTGTTGAAGAAAGATTAATCGTAGAGTTATATTCTAAATAATAAATAAGGTTAGCTATGAAAAAATTTGCAGACACACCGTTTTTACCAACAGAAGTTGAGATAGAAGCTATCAGTGATAATGAGGCTAAAATATCAGCATATCCATTTGAAAGTGGTTTTGCAATTACTTTAGCACACCCTTTAAGAAGACTTCTTCTTTCTAGCTCGGTTGGATACGCTCCAATCGCAGTTAAAATCGAAGGAGCTTCACATGAGTTTGACTCATTAAGAGGAATGCTTGAAGATATAGCTATTTTTATAATTAATCTAAAAAATATTAAGTTTAAAATCAATGGTGATGAAGATCAAGTTGTAGTTGAATACTCTTTTGATGGACCAAAAGAAATCAAAGGTGAAGACTTAGTAAACTCTGATGTAGAAGTAGTTTCTCCAGATGTTCACTTAGCAACTATCAACTCTGATTGTAACTTAACTTTCTCTGTTATTATTCAAAGAGGTATTGGTTATATGCCTTCTGAAGATATTAGAGAAATCGTAGGATCAGATTATATTCCAATTGACGCTTTCTTTACACCAGTAAAAAAAGTTGTTTACGATATTGAAAAAATGTTAGTTGAAGATAATCCTAACTTTGAAAAAGCTGTATTTAATGTACAAACAAATGGACAAATTACTCCAATTGCTGCTTTTAAAGAAGCAGTATCTGTTATGTACTCTCAAATGTCAGTATTTAACAAAGTATTTGATTTATCTGAAGTAACAGTTAGCGATGCTGGTGAAGAACCAGTTGAGTTAAAAGATTTAATTGTAAAAATTGATGATTTAAATTTAAGTGCTAGATCTTTCAACTCTTTAGATAGAGCTGGATTAAAATTCTTAGGTGAACTAGTACTTATGAGTGAAGTAGAAGTAAAAAATATTAAAAATCTTGGAAAAAAATCTTTTGATGAAATCTCAGAGAAATTAGAGTCTTTAGGTTTCCCAATTGAGAATACACTTCCAGAAAATGTTGCATCGGCTTTAAGAAGAAAGCTTGAGCAACTTAAAGCATAATTTAAGGGTTTGATATGAGACATAAGCACGGATATAGAAGATTAAACAGAACATCTTCTCATAGAAAAGCATTACTAAAAAACTTAGCAATCGCTTTAATCGAAAGAGAGAAGATTGAAACAACTGTACCAAAAGCAAAAGAGTTAAGAAGATATATTGAGAGATTAGTTACAACTTCTAGAAATGCTGATTTTAACACTCACAGAGCTGTTTTCAAAGCATTACAACATAAAGAAGCTACTAAAAAACTAATTAATGAAATTGCACCAAAATACGAAGGTAGAAATGGTGGATATACTTCAATAATTAAAACAAGAATTAGAAGAGGTGATGCTACTCAAATGGCATTCATTTCTTTTGTTTAATCTTTAAATAGATTAACTACTCTTCAAAAGGCAGAAGTCATTGACTTTTGCCTTTTTTTATTTCTAAAAAATTATACTTTTTAAATATCAAAATTTCATTTACCAGATTTTAATCATTTTTTTTATATAATGGCGCGTTATACTATATATTTGTAAAACTCTAGGAGAAACATTTGATAACTCTAAAAGAAGCACTAAAATTAAATAGTGATGAATTAAAGAAGCTTAAAGAGGATTTGGCTTCTAAAGTAAAAGAGAGTAACATTGGTGCTTACGTGGAACAGCTAACAAATACTGATATAACAGATTCAAGCAATGGTGTTCCAATTGCTATAAAAGATAATATAAATGTTAAAAATTGGGAAATTACTTGTTCAAGTAATATTCTAAAAGGATATAAATCACCATACAATGCAACTGTAATTAACAAGCTTGAAGAAGCTGGATTATGTGCATTTGGTAGAACAAACATGGATGAGTTTGCCATGGGAAGTTCTACAGAATCTTCTTGTTATGGTAAAACTTTAAATCCTATTGATAATACAAAAGTTCCTGGAGGAAGTTCTGGTGGTTCTGCTGCAGCTGTTGCTGGTGGAATTGCTATTGCTGCACTTGGTACTGACACAGGTGGAAGTATTAGACAACCAGCAGCTTACTGTGGTGTTGTTGGTATGAAACCTACTTATGGAAGAGTTTCAAGATATGGTATTACTGCATACTCTTCATCTTTGGATCAATGTGGTCCTATCACTCAAAATGTAGAAGATGCTGCTATTTTATATGATATTATTTCAGGAAATGATCCAATGGATTCTACTTCTTCAAATATTGATTATGAAGCCGTTGCTCCAAAACTTGATGGAGATAGAAAATTAACAATTGCAGTTATTGATAGTTTTGTAGAACAAGCAAGTCCAGCTATTCAAGAAGGATATAAAAAAGCTATAAAAGCTTTTGAAGATGCAGGACATACAATTGTTCACAAAAATATGTTAGATACAAGTAAAATCCTTTCATCTTATTATATCGTTGCTACAGCAGAAGCTAGTGCGAACCTTTCAAGATTTGATGGTGTTAGATATGGAAATAGAAAAGGTGAGGGTGGATTAAAAGATATGTACACTCAAACAAAATCACAAGGATTTGGTGAAGAGGTACAAAAAAGAATTATGCTTGGTTCTTTTGTTTTAAGTTCTGGTTATTATGATGCATATTATATTAAAGCTCAAAAAGTTAGACATCTAATTAAAGATGAATATGAAGCAATTTTCAAAGATGCTGACTTAATCCTTTCTCCAGTAGCTCCAACAACAGCTCCTGAGTTTGGAAGCTTTAAAACATCACTTGAAATGTATTTAAGTGATATATATACTATTTCTGTAAACCTAGCAGGATTACCTGCAATTTCATTACCTGTTTCAAAAGATGAAACTGGTATGCCAGTTGGATTACAGTTAATTGGAAAAGCTTATGATGAGCAAACTGTGTTTGATGGTGCTTTAGCGTTAGAAAAAGCTGTAAATTATACAAAATAGATATTCAATAGGGGTTATTATGAGAATTAGAAAAAAAGCGTTAACATTTGAAGATGTTTTATTAGTACCAGCAAAATCTGAAGTACTACCAAAAGAAGTTTGTATTAAAACAAAATTAACAAAAAATATTGAATTGAATATTCCTTTTGTATCTGCTGCAATGGATACAGTAACTGAATACCAAGCTGCAATTGCTATGGCAAGACTTGGTGGTATTGGAATTATTCATAAAAACATGGATATAGAATCTCAAGTATTACAATGTAAAAAAGTTAAAAAAAGTGAGTCTGGAATGATTATTGACCCTGTAACAATTACTCCAACTCAAACTCTACAAGATGCAGAAGATATTATGGCATCTTATAAAATCTCTGGTGTTCCAGTTGTAGATGAAAATAATAAATTATTAGGTATTTTAACAAACAGAGATATGAGATTTACTAAAGATTATAGTGAATTAGTTAAAGATAAAATGACTGATATGCCTTTAATTACAGGAGTAGAAGGTACTACTTTAGAAGAAGCTGCTGATGTAATGCATAAAAATAAGATTGAAAAATTACCAATTATTGATAATGCAGGTTTCTTAAAAGGTCTTATTACAATTAAAGATATCAACAAAAAAAGAGAATATCCAAATGCAAGTAAAGATGAATTTGGAAGACTTAGAGTTGGTGCTGCAATTGGTGTAGGACAAATGGATAGAGCAACTGCACTTGTAGAAGCTGGTGTTGATGTTTTAGTTTTAGATTCAGCTCACGGACATTCAAAAGGTATCTTAGATAGTGTTAAAGCTATTAAAGCACAATTAGATGTAGATGTTATTGCTGGAAATGTTGCAACAGCTGAAGCAACTGCTGATTTAATTGCAGCAGGTGCTGATGCAGTTAAAGTAGGTATTGGACCTGGTTCTATTTGTACAACAAGAATCGTTGCAGGTGTTGGTGTTCCTCAGATCTCTGCTATTGATGAGTGTTCTGCTGAAGGTGCTAAACATGGTGTACCTGTTATTGCTGATGGTGGTATTAAATACTCTGGTGATGTTGCAAAAGCACTTGCCGTTGGTGCATCTGCTTGTATGATGGGTTCTGCATTAGCAGGAACTGATGAGTCTCCAGGTGAAGTAGTATTATTCCAAGGAAGAAAATTCAAAACTTATAGAGGAATGGGTTCTATTGGAGCTATGACTAAAGGAAGTAATGATAGATATTTCCAAGAAGGAACTGCTGCTGATAAACTTGTACCAGAAGGTATTGAAGGTAGAGTTGCTTATAGAGGAAGTATAAAAGATATTATTCATCAAATGGTTGGTGGATTAAGAGCTTCTATGGGTTACTTAGGATCTAAAGATATTCCTACATTCCAAGAGAAAGCTGAATTTGTAGAGATTACATCTGCTGGACTTAAAGAGTCTCATGTGCATGATGTAACTATTACGAATGAAGCTCCTAATTACCACGTTTAAAAGTGATGTTATAAACATCATCTTTTAAACTTATTCTGCGTTGAAGATTGATTTTTTATTCTCATGTACTTTGTGTACACTCCGAGAAAAAATCAATCTTCGCCTTGACTAAATCTAAAATCTACTATTTCTAACATCACTTTTAGATTCCATTGAGTTTTTTATCTGATATCAGTACACTTTGATAAGATATCAGATGATTTCTCAATATCTTAACAATCAGATCATTTAAAAAATTATATCCAATATAAATGACAGTAAAAAATATTACATATTGAAATATATTATTTTATATTTTATTAAAATATGCCTATTTATAGGATTTTATCTAACTTAATATTATAACATTGAAATGTATTCCTATTAAGTGATTTTATGGGCAATTAATATATAATGTATTACTAATAAATAGTTAGACAAATACAATAAAGTAAACTTCTTAAGTATATTTGATATAATATATATTAATATAAAACTTATAAGACTGCAAAAGGATAGAAAATATTAAATAAAATAATTTTATTAAATAGTGCAAAATATCATAAAGCAGTTATATCATTTGATGATGTAGATTCTATTCAGATTGTTGGTAAAAATAATATTGGTAAAACATCGCTAATTAGTGTATTGAATTTTTTATATATGCCAAATCAAAATGATTGGAACTTTGATCATAATCCACTGATGACATTAAAGTATTATTTTAAAAAGTTAGATAAAAACTATATCATTTTTGAAATATTTAAAAATAGTTACTTTTGTATTTTAATAAAAAGAAATGATAACAATAAACTTGAATATTATAAGATTAACTCTTCTTATGATGATATTGAAAATAGCTTTTTTGAAAAACGAGAAGATGGTAATCTTCTTTTAGATTTTGAAACGATACAATCTAATTTGATAGAAAATATAGAAGAGCTAGATTTAAATAAATTTAAAGCACTATTATACGGTAAATCAAAAAGAGAAAAAACTATTATTTGGTTAAACGATAATAGTACACAAAAAACATTTAGCAAAATTTATAAATATCTATTGAATACAAAGTTGATTTCTAATGAAAAAGTGAAAGAATCACTTTTAATAGCTGATAAAAAGCATGAAGAGATAAGAGAATTTACCACTAGTGACAATCAAAAGATAGAAGATATTAAAAGGCACCAAAATTATATTGGTAAGTTAAAAAGTATTAAAAAAGATTTTTTTGAATTTAAAGATAAGGTTGAAGAATATTATATTAAAAACGAGAACCTCAATAGTTTTTATCTAAGCTTCAATACTCTTTATAATGAAGAGTTTAATAGAGTTATTCAAGAAAAAAATACTTTAATACTAGCCGTGGAAAATACTCAATCAGAACAAATTAAACCACTTGAAAAAGAAAAATCTGATCTTGATATAAAATTTGGTACTTGCTTAGCAAATATACAAAGTGTAATAAAAAACCATACTAATAAAGAACAAGAAATATTAAAAATAGAAAAATATGATTCAATTGAATTATTACAAGCTTCATTACAAAATATCGAAACAGAAAAAAAGAACTTAGAATATGATTTATCCCAAATAGAAAGAGAGAACTATACTCAAGAAAAGATACAAGGACTTATATCTAAACAAAAAACAGATATAGATCAACTAGAAGCTCAAATAAATAACTTTGAAAACCTATTAATACACCATATCGCAGAAGATGAGAAAATAAAAAAAGTCATCAACAATGTAGTCTCTGATAAGATTTTAAATTTGGATAAAGAAAAAATTATCTCTATCATTAGAAGTGTAGATGAAAATATTTTAAATATTTTTGATGGAAAAATTGATATATCTAATATAAAAGAAAGAGATTTTATAACTATAGATAGTTTAAATACCCAATTACAAAAGACTAAAAAAGAGTTAGAAAAATATACATCTATACACACAAATATTCAAAATTTTAATGATAAACAAAATATATTAAAACAATTAGAAAAAGATATAAAAACTATAAACTCACAAATTGAAGAGATTGAAAAGTTACCAAAACTTAAAGAAGAGTTATTAAAGTTTGAAAACGAAAAGAAAAAATTAGAAGATGAAAAACAGGATATAGAAAAAGAGAAAGAAAAATTAAAAAAGCAAATTGAAGAAATTAAAGCTTCTATTGAAGAGAAAAATAAAACTATTAAAAACTATGAAGAGCGATTAAAAACTTTAGAGATTTACTATAAAGGTTTTGAGGATGAATTACAGAACTTGCAATTAAATTTTAAGGATGAAAAACCTGATAAATCAATTGATGATTTAGTCACTAATATAAAGACTTTGAAAACAACTTTATATACTTTAAAAAGTAAAAAAGATAGTGAATTTTTTAAATTAAAAAATATTTTACAAAAAGAACACTCTTACGAAAAGGAATTTATAAAAGAGATTGAAGAGGAGTTGTCTTCTATCAAAGATAGGCAAAACTCAATCGATACACTTATTGATTCTATAACCAATGATATTAGTAAACCTACTAGTGATTTTTTAAAACATTTGGAACAATTTGAAGGCTATATCTCATCCATAAATACCAAATTTAAAAAATATAAAATATCTGATTTAGAGTCAATCGAGATTAAACTTCATCCAAATAAAATTTTAATCAATGAATTAAAACTAATATCAAATATAGACAAAAACACTCTTTTTCAAGATGATTATAATCAAAAAATAGAGATTTTAAAAGAGTATATTGGTAAATCTAAGAAGTTTCATTTATCTGATCTATTTGATATAAATTTTATAATCAATGGGAATGTGGCAAACCTAAATAAACAAACTGAATCAAATGGAACGGATAGAATACTTAAAGTTACACTTTTTATTTTAATAATGAGAGATTTAATCGTTCAGGATAGTGATAATAAATTAGTAATTTATATAGATGAACTAGGTGAAGTTGATGATGATAATATTTATGAGCTAATTAAAAGATGTAAAGAAAATAACTTTATTCCAATATTTGCAGCCCCTGACAAAAAGCCACATATTGATAAATATTATGACTTGATCGAAGATAGCAGTACAAAAAAAATTACAGTTGATGATAGTAGGGCAATTTATGTCAAAGATAGAGTTTGAATTTTATACTAAATTAAAAAATAATCGAATGGCAAAAAAGCCAATTCCTACAACAATAAAGAACTCTTCTATTTTCAAAAGTTTAGTTAATTCAAAAATTATTGAGCCTATACAAAGGGGAAAAGGTTATATTAAAATATTAAATGAAAAAAAATTTAATGTATTTTATTTGAAAAAATTTCCAAACCCAGGTTGTGAAATAAAAACAGAAATTGATAATCAAAAAAAATTTAAAAATACAAAATCAACCCATATTGAAAAAGATAGAGTTATTTTTATTCGTGGATTTAAAGATATTGTAATTAATGATAAAAAGACAGATTTAAACCAAATTACATCTGAGCATAAGCTTTTTAGCACAATCTTACAAAACCTTACGACTCAAAAACTATGCTTTGTAGAAAACTTAGAGCCTTTTTTAAACATTGAAAAACTATTGGGGAAAGATTATATTTATGTTCACTTTTACGGTAGATTTCCAAAAAAAGAGATACTTGAAAAAATAGCGTGTGAAGAGTATTTGCATTTTGGGGATTATGATTTTGTAGGACTTAGTGAATATTTAAAAGCAAATACAGTTTATAAAAATGCCAAACTATATATCCCTGATAACTTTGAGCATTTATTTGATGAGTATTCAACCCCAAGAAAAAAGAAAGACACTATTTACAAAAATATAAAAGAAACACATAATCAAGAAGTGATTTATATAGTAAACAAAATTAAAAATAGCAATAAAATCTTAGAGCAGCAAATTATAATGGATAAGTTATGATTGATCCAAAAAAAATATTAAGATTTTTAGAAGAGTATTTTGATGAAATCAAAACTATATATAAAATTAATAAACAAAATGGGGTGATACTTAAAGAAGAGTGCGAAACTATTTTTAATAGTAGTAATGTATTGATTGATAACTTAATAGAATATGAGATAATCGAGCAAAGAGTTGATGATACTTTTACACTTAATGAAACTTATGGTGGTTTTATCTCTTTTTTACTAGATGATTTTTCTCTTGATATGCCAGAACAGATTGAAAAATATTATAAGTCATTGGATTCTTTATATAGAAAATTGAAAGTCTCAAACAATAAAAATGAAACTATAAAAACAATAGAAGCATTAAATGATGAAATAAATAAATTTGAAAATCAATTACGAAAAAACATTACTAAGCTAATAAAAGAAACCAAATATATAAAAGCAAATAATCAAAAACTTGATTATCCCAAAAAACTTCAAAAGGCTTCACAGCTTACAACAACTTATATTGAGCCATTAAATATTATTTTGCAGAACCATAGTGAATCCATTTTATATATTATTGATAATATTATTGACGAATCTAGTAAACAAAGATTTAGCAATAATGATGAAAATTTAAAAAAGATTTATACAAAACTTTATAATACATATTATCAAACTAAAAAAGAGATACTGAATCAAAATAGACTTTTAATAAATGAAGTTATACCACTGCTTGATAGAATAAAATCAGGTAGCGATATTCTAACAGGTTTTATTAACTTCTTAAATAACAATACTGCATATAATGTACCTGTCCTTTTGGATAAACAAAGGGATAAAACATATTCAACAAATGCAGAATATGAAGCACAAAATGTTTGGGAGGGATATATCGGTATAAACGAAGATGTCATTATTTCCAAGACACCACCTTTAGAAAATATTTGGATTTATGATAAACAAAAATATAAAAATAAAATGCTTAAGTCCTTGCCGATAGAAAACTTTTATATTTGGATATATGAAGAGTTGAGAGATGAATTGGATATAATTCAAAGTAAAAACTTCTTAGATTTATCAAAATTAATTTTTGATAAAGATATAGAAATTGAATACACAAATCAAAGAATAGATATAGATTTAGCAGATAAAATTATAAATGTACCAACTATTAAAATTAGGAGTTTAAATTGAATTATCCAACTAAACATTATGAAATTGTACAAAACCTACTAAACGGTAAATTTATTTTACATAAAGATGAAATCTTTGATATAGTGTCAGGTAATTATGATTTTTATAAAATGTTTTTTAAAAAAAGTTTTAAATATGACCTAATTAAAACATCGGAAGTAATATATTTAGCTTCAGATAATACAAGTGAAAAGTTTTCAAGAAATTTAATGTTAGTTTTGGCTATTTTAGTGGATTACATTAATCTGCAAGGGAAAGATATATACGAAGAGCTTTATAAAAGTTATAAAATCAGTGAAATCGAAAGTATAATTAAAAATTCAAGTTATAAAAGTGTATGTCGAAATATCGTAATAGAACAATTATTCAAAAATGATTGTCAAAAACGCAATATTATTAACTATAATAGTGAATATGATACATTTCAATTTACTAGTGCAATAAATGTTTTTTTAGAACAAGCAAAAGATATATCAAAAATGAATTACATTGAAGAGGAAGAAGGACAAAAAGAGTTAATATGAAAAAACTAAACGAACTAACACTAAAACAAAGAGAAGAACTTTTTAGACAATTAAGAATATCAATCACACACCACTCAAACGCAATGGAAGGAACAACATTATCGTACGGTGAAACGAAAGAGTTATTAGAGCTTGGTCACACTGCAGGACATAAACCATTAGGTGAACAGCTTGTAATCTTAGGTTTTGCAAAAGCTTATGATGTCATAGTTCGTGAAGCTACAAATAAAGAAAATGTTATTGACAGTAGCTTTATAAAAGATATACATGCCATTATGTTTGAGGATGCTTTAAAAGTAGCACCTCAATATGTATCTAAACCAATAGGAGCATATAGATTAGATGAGCGATACATCAAAGGTGTAGATATAAAATTATCTTTACCACATATGATTTCAAACGATATTGAAAATTTATTATATAGATTTCAAAGTAATCAAATGAGTTTGCTAAATATATCAGAGTTCCATATATTATTTGAAAGAATCCATCCATTTGCAGATGGAAATGGAAGAGTAGGACGATTGATAATGGCATATCAAGCTATACAAAATAATATAGTTCCGCCACTTATTGAAAATGAACATAGAGATGGTTATCTACAAGCGATAAATGATAAAGATGATTTGTGTGAGTTTTTAGATAGAAGCATCTCTAAAAGCTTAAAATTGATAGATTTATAAGTAAATTGTATAACAAAACCTAGCACCGAATAGTATACTCTGTCGGTGAAGTCAACTATTATATTTAAAGAATGAATCATGAATATTCAAAAAGTTACAAAAGAAAATTATCAGGAATTAATCAATGTCTGGGAAGCTTCTGTTAGAGCAACACATAATTTTTTACCAGAGGGAAAAATTGCAGAGTTAAAACTTCTGATTTTGGAACAGTATTTTGATGCTGTTAATTTGCGTTGTTTTAAAGATAGTAACGATAAAATATTAGCATTTATTGGTGTTGCTGATTCGAAAATTGAAATGTTATTTGTAGATCCAGATTATATCGGTCAAAAAATCGGTCGAAAGTTAACTAAATACGCCATTGAGAATTTTGGCGCATCAAAAGTTGACGTAAACGAACAAAATCCCGATGCAATTGGTTTTTATCAGCGAATGGGATTTATTCAATCCGGTCGCTCTGTACTTGATGGACAAGGTAACCCATTTCCTTTAATAAACATGAAATTAAAGAAAATATAACAAATCAGAGGAGCCAATAAATTACTCTATGGGGAATTATCGACTCATATTAAATATTATACAAAAAACGATTCAAATGACATGGATGAAGCAGTACTAAAAGTAAAAATGCTGAACCCACCATTAGATGATGAAAATAATGATAAATATCATCATAAATTAAAAAGTGTATAGAAAAATATAAATTACCATTACCAAGCAAGGTATAATAAAACAATAAAATTAATATAATTTCAATTCACTACATTTATGTTATAATCAAAAATAAAATTCAATGGAGTTTATTATGACTGCACCAAAACAAGAAGCTAAAAAAGTTATTGATTCTTTGCCAGATGATTCATCTTATGATGAAATATTAAAAGAATTAGCTTTTGATAGAATGATTCAAAAGGGTTTAA
The DNA here is from genome assembly GCF_004118855.1 of Arcobacter sp. CECT 8983. Taxonomy (NCBI): domain Bacteria; kingdom Pseudomonadati; phylum Campylobacterota; class Epsilonproteobacteria; order Campylobacterales; family Arcobacteraceae; genus Arcobacter; species Arcobacter sp. CECT 8983. Next base: position 620,326 of record NZ_PDKF01000004.1, read on the forward strand.
AAGATTCAAAGGATAATAAAACCATTTCAAACGATGAAATGAAAAATAGAATCAAACAATGGTAAATATAAATTGGACAAATGAAGCAGAATTTTGGTTAAAAGATATTCATGATTATATAGCACTAGATAAAAAATCTATTGCTAAAAAAGTTGTCAATGAAATTTTTAATAAAGTTCAAATCTTACAATCTTTTCCAAAAATTGGATATGAATATCTAAATGATGAAAATAAAGAAATTAGAATACTCCTTTATGGGCATTATCGTATTGCTTATTTAATTAAAAATGAAAATACAATAGATATTTTAGGTGTATTTCATGGAGCATTAGATATTGAAAGGTATTTATAATCCATATCAAAACCTTAGAAAAAAAACAAAGATGTGCTTGTAATAGTTTAAAGTTTATCTTATAAACTAAGAAAAAAATAGATTTGAATTAGCAAGTATAAAATAGCTTTAATTTTGAGTATTTTTTATTTGCAATAAAGAAAAACCTAAACCTACAAATATTCCACCAGTAATCCTATGAAACCAAGTCATAAAGTTTTGTTTTTTAAACAATCCTTTTGTTGATTTTGCCGCAAAACCATAAATACAAAGAATAAAAAAAGAAAAAAACATAAATATTCCAGTCATAATAAAAAACTGAGGCGTAATGCTACTTTTTAGATTTAAAAACTGTGGAAAAAGTGCTATAAAAAATATTATTGGCTTGGGGTTTGTAACAGCCAAAAAGAAAGATTCTAAAAAAGTTTTTTTCAAACTTTTGTCTATCTTTATATTTTCATCTTTTTTTAGTTTTAAAGAAGATGCATTTTTAAACTGTTTTATTCCTAGATAAATCAAATATCCAGCTCCAACTATTTTTACAATCATAAATAAAGTTGAAGAAGTAAGTAAAATAATACCTAACCCAGAAATAGAAACAGAAGATAAAATAAATAAACCTAATATATTTGCAAAAGAAGATGTAGTAACTGTACGCATATCGTGCACTAATCCATTTGTAATAGCTAAAAAAACAGCAGGACCAGGACTAATTACATAAAAAAAAGCAACAATAGAATATAAAAAAAGTGTATGTAAATCCATAAGTATATCCTTGTATGGAATTTATTAAATTATAGCTAAATAATGTGATACTCAATATATTAATTGATTATTTTTTATATATAGTACCAATTGATTGAGCAAATTGTTTTTCTATTCCTTTTGGGTCTTTTTCTAATCCCTTTTTTATAGACTTTGAAAAATCATCTGGATAAACCTCTTCTTTATTTGCTTCTATTTAGAAAATCAAAAAGAGGAAAAAACTTCCCCTCTTTAACTAATTACTGAGGATTTTGTGAAAAATCATGTGTAACAGCAAAGTTATTTAAATGCTCTTCTAAAGCTAATTTATACTCATTTACAAAGTATTCCATTATCTTCTCTTTTTCTGCTAGCATATCTTCAGCACTATCAAATGATGTACATGTCATATACGTAGTAAATCTAGCTGAACCATACATAAGTGAAGCACTTACTTCACCTAATGTTAATCCTCTTTCTAATTGTTTATTTGCAACTTCAATATGTTCATCCGCTCTTTGTAAAAATTCATTTGTTTTTTCGCTCATAAAATTTCCTATTTTTTATTTGAATTATAGTGAAAGAATAGTTATAAAATGCATTTTTAGAAAAATTTATTTATTTTTTAAATGTTAAAATAAGTCTATTCTTTTATTAACTTTTTACTACAATACCAAACTTTAAATACAAGGCTACAAATGGCAAAAAGTCAAAACTCTAATAGTGTAAAAAGTTCAAAAGTAGATCTAATCAAATTAGGTAGTAATTCTACTCCAAAAGCTTTTTCAAAAGATACAACAGTAAAAGAACAAGTGGTAAATGCAAGAAAAGCTGCAAGTTTAAACAAAGCCAAAGCAAAGAAAAAAGCCAAAATGGCAAAGGCATCTAGAAAAAAAGCTAGATAGATTAGAAGTCTTTTTATCCTAAATCAAGGGGCATAAAATTTTTTTGAAGTTCTATGCTTGTATAAAGTTCATTCTCTTCTTCTAAAACTCTTTTTACCTTTACTTCAATAGCATTAAGAAACTCTTCTTTTGTATTGCAGTTTAAAGTATCTGCTGCAATAGTAGTTGCTTTATCTTTTATAGTTTCAAAACTTTCATCTTTTAAATTACTCTTTACTTTTAAGGCTATAGCATCTTTTATGCAGTCTTTATCGTATCCACACTCTTTAATATCAGCTCCAATTTTCTTGGCTTTTTCTTGTAGTATTTCAAAATATTCATCCATAATAATCCTTTAGAAAAAAGTAATTATAAAACAATAGTATAAAGAGTTTGTAAATATCAATATAAGTGAATTTTTTAATAAAATTGATAAAGCTTTTATTAAATTAGAAAACTCGCTATAATGCCTAAAATACAAGGACATATATGCCAAAAGGTAAAAAAACAGTTATTAAAGAAATTAAACTATTAGGAGAAAATGAAATCCTAATAAATGGAAAAGAATACATCATTCTTGAAACTACAGAAGACATTGAAACTGCAAAGACTATGAAAGTATCTTCAAATGGAAATAGAATCCTAAGATTTGAGGATGAAAACAAAAAAGCTAGAATTGATTTAAAAAGATCGATTGATATTATCAAAATAACTTTCAAAGATGAACAAAGAGCAAGAAAGTTTTTCAAAACAAAAGACAAAAAGTTAATCTTACCAGCAGATACAAAAGAGATTGTTGCAACTGCAAATTCTTTTATTCAAGCACGTTCTATAGTTTCTGATTATCAAGATAAAAAGAGTAAAAATTATGATAGCCAAATAGGTATTCATACTTTTTATTTATTTGAAGAGTAGGTTTAATATCAATTCAAATTGCAGTTTGCAATCTTTTTTAGACTTCACTTTTTTTTCTTATATAATTTATAAAATAAAATAGAGGTTTTACCTTATGAAGGAAAAAATAGTGAATGGAAATATAGAAGTTACATATAAAATAGTAAATGACAAAGATTTAAATCTAACTCTTAGTTTGCAAGAGCTTTTAAAAAATGAGAAGATAGTAAAGATTATCAAATCAGAGTTTGCTAAAGGTTTTAGAAATATTGATATTAAAACTGACCAAGAGTTAAATGATAAGTTCAAATTAGAGACTATAAAAGAGCATCATAGTTTTACTGTATCAAAAGATGATTTTGCAGATATTGTAAGTCTTGCAGAAGAAGATGCAACTACAAAAAAACTTCTTAAAAAAGACTCTTTTGTAGAACTTGTAGATATAAAGACTATAGAGTAAAATTTAAAAAAATACTTAGGAGTATATTGATGTCTTATTTTGTGTATATCTTAGAGTGTAGTGATAAGAGTTTATACACAGGCATTACAACTGATGTAAAAAAGCGTTTAGATGAACATAACACTTCAGAAAAAGGTGCAAAATATACAAAAGCTAGGCGTCCAGTAACACTTATATATTTTGAGAAATCTGAAAATAGAAGTAGTGCTTCAAAAAGAGAATATGAAATAAAAAAACTATCACGAACAAAAAAGCTACAACTAGTAGAGAAATTTAAAGTAAACAATTAGGAAATCATTAGTGAATAATACAGATAATACCTCTACTAAACTATTAGCTTTAAATAAGCCAAAGGGTTACGTAGTAACAAGGTCAGATGAACGTGGAAGAAAAACTGTTTATGATTTACTTCCTACTTGGGTATTTGAAAACGAGTGGATGCCAATAGGTCGTCTTGATTTAGAGTCTAAAGGCTTACTTCTTTTTACTCAAGATGGAAAAGTGGGAAATGCTCTAACTAAACCTGGAAATTGCAATAAGATATATGAAATCTGGGTAAGAGGTCATGTAACAGATGAGCATATTTTAACTGCAAAAAAGGGAGTTGAGAGTAAATATGGTTTACTAAAAGCCTTAAAAGTAGACAAAATAGGCTCAGGTGGAGCAAAAACAAAATTAAGAGTACAGATAGATGAGGGTAAAAATCGTCACATAAGACGTCTTTTTGGAAGTTTAAAAGACCCAAAATTTGGAACACCTCTTAAAGTATTAAATCTAACTAGAGTATCAATTGGAAGTTTTAATCTAGATTTAGAGAGTGGCAAGTGGCGTTATCTAAGCCTTGACGAAGAAAAACAGCTATTAGGTAAACTCTTGTATTAGCTGTTCTTAACGACTTTTTTTATACAATCACAACAACGAAACACACTAAGGAAATTGACTATGAATTTAATGGTATTTGGTGCACCTGGTGCAGGAAAAGGTACACAAGCTAAATTTTTAATTGAGAAGTATGATATCCCACAAATCTCTACAGGTGATATTTTAAGAGCAGCAATCGCTGATAAAACTGAAATGGGTATGGAAGCTAAGAAGTTTATGGATGAGGGGAAATTAGTTCCTGATTCAACAATCATTGGTATTATCAAAGATAGACTTGCAGAAGAAGACTGTAAAAAAGGTTTCATTCTTGATGGTTTCCCAAGAACTTTAGCTCAAGCAGAAGCTTTAAAAGAGTTAATGGCAAACATGAATATCTCTTTAGATAAAGTTATTTCATTAAACGTTCCAGATGAACTAATTGTAGGAAGAATCACTGGTAGAAGAGTTTGTCCAGATTGTGGAGCTTCATTCCACGTTGACTTTAACCCATCAAAAGAAGAGGGTAAATGTGACTACTGTGGTGGAGAATTAGTTATCAGAAAAGATGACAATGCTGAAACTGTAAAAAGTAGACTTGGTGCATACCATGAGCAAACTGCACCACTAATCAAATTCTATACTGACATGGGTGTTATGGTAGAACTTGATGGTACAAAAGATGTTAAAGACGTAACTGCTGATATGTTCGCATCTATCGAAGGATAACTCTTCATATAAAAGAGGTTGAATTTTCAACTTCTTTTATAAATCTCACTTAACTCAAAGTTAGATTTTTTCTCTAACTCTTCTATTCTTTTGATAAGCTCTTCTTGAGTTTGAAATTCACATTTTTGACAAATAGCTTCTATAAGTTTATATTTTGTTTGTGCAGTCCCATCAAGTTTTGATTTTTCTTGTTCTTTTTGTATCTCATTTCTTTTAGTAATAACTTTTTTAAGATATAAATCAACTGCTTTTAAATCAAGTACTCCATCAACCATAAACATATCTACATCGTTTAATATCAATGCAACTTTTTGTTTTAAAGTATCAAAGTTATAAAGAGTCTTATCTTTTATCAGCTCATCTATTTTTTGATCTATTTCTACAATATCATCAGTGTACATTTATTTACAAGCTTTATAGTTTTGAATTGCATAATAGATATTAGCAATAAGTGTAATAATCCATCCAATAATTGGAATAAAAAATAAAATACTACATACAAAGTGAATTAAAGTCGGTGTTGATTTTCCATATTCTTCTTCTCTTTTTTCATCCATTAAAGCAAATCTTGTTATTGCAGTTCCTATAAAACTAAAAAATAATGTTAGTAAAAGTGCTATGATAGCTTTAAATGTATTATCTTGTATTTGTTCAATCACAGGTTGGGTTATATTAAATACTGCAATAGCTTTATTATCTTGTGAAATATTAAAATCAACTGATTGTCCTACATATGGAGTTCCTTCACTTTGCCATTCATTTTTAATAAATGTATATCTCTCTCCATCTTGTGCTTTTATTGTATATAGATTGCCGTTTTTGTCAACACCTAAAATTTTACCTTCCATTTAAGACCTTTATAATAAAATAGGACATTATATAAAAAATAATATTATTTAGATATAAAATAAACTTATAATAAGGCATTAAAGTGTTAAATAATATCTTCGATGATATAAAAATAGATAAAGAAAATGAACAATTTATAGATTTACTAAATCACAAAAATGTAAGAATTGAAAGAATAGTTTCAAATGGACAGGCTTCTCCTGTAAATTTTTGGTATGAACAAGATGAAAGTGAGTTTGTTCTTTTACTAAAAGGAGAAGCTGTTTTAGAGTTTGAAAATAAAGAAATTGTTTTAAAAGAAGGTGCTTTTATAAATATTCCTTCAAAGCAAAAGCATAGAGTAAAGTACACATCAAAAGAATCTACTACTATTTGGCTAGCAGTTTTTTATAAAGATTAAAAAGTCTTGAGTAAATATTCCCCAAAGGGAATATTTTATTGATTTGCTTTTACTACACCATAAAAGATTTTTAAAAACTTTTCTGGTGGTAAAAAACCACCACCTAGTTTTTTATCATAATCAGCAAAAGGTTTTAATGCCACAATCTCTTCTAAGGTTTTGCCTTCAGAGATTAGTTTTTTCATTCTTTTATTAAGTTCTACAAGTGTATCTTTATAGTAAATTAACTCTTTTTTATTTGAAAGTTTACCATGACCTGGAATAACTTTTGTTTTGTCATCAATTCTACTTAAGATATAATCTACAGCTTTAATAATACCATCTACATCACCTTTACTTGATTCATCAATAAAAGGATAAAAACCATTGAAATAGATATCCCCTGTATGCACAACATTGGCATTTTCAAAGAATATAACACTATCTCCATCTGTATGTGCATTTTTTTGATATATTACTTCTATATTTTCATTATTCATTGAAAAGTTGATTTTGTCATTAAAAGTTATAGTTGGCAATCCTACCTTTGATAATGCAGGAACTGTTTTATTAAAAGCTTTTATAAAAGTATCTTCACTAAGTCTTTTTTTAACATTTTCATGGGCAACTATAGTCACTCCATCTTTACCTATATTTTCATTTCCATTTGTATGATCATAGTGCCAATGAGTATTTACTAAATATTTTATATTTTTTTGAGATAGCTTAGAAATTGCACCTTTTATTTTTTTGGTTAAAGGAGCAAATTGACTATCAATCATCAAAATACCATCTTTTCCAATTTGTACACCTATATTCCCACCTTGACCTTGAAGCATATAAATATTATTTGCTACTTTTGTTGTAGTAATTACAACTTCTTTTTTGTCATGATTATTGGCAAATAAGAGTGTTATAAAAAAGCTTAGTGCAAAAAATAGTTTTGTAAGTTTCATCTTAATCCTTTTAGAAAAATATAATTATAAATAATATTAACCAAAATAGAAAAGAGAAACTTTAAAATATAAAATTAGTATTTAAAGTAGATAAAACCTCCAAAAGGAGGTTTTATTTTATAATACAGAGTGAATAGTTACTTTAAAGTCTAAATCACAACCTGCAAGAGGGTGGTTATAATCAACTGTAACTTCATCTTTTGTTACTTCTGTAACAGTTGCTTTGATAATCTCACCATCTTCTCCATCTGCTTCAAGAACTAATCCTATTTCTAAATCAATTCCTTCAAAATCTGAAATTGGCAGTGTTTCTTTTAGTTTTGGATCATGTTCACCATAAGCATCTTTTGCCGCTACTTTGATATTTTTTGTTTCACCAGCTTCCATTCCTACAATACCTTTTTCAAGTCCTGCAATAATTTCACCTGTACCTTGAACAAATTTTATTGGTTCTTTGTCTATGTTGCTATCTATTACTTCATCATTTAATCTTACTTCATAAGACATAGATACAACACTATTTTTACCTATTCCCATAATAATCCTTATACGAGTTTCTAAGAACTAACTATACCTTAATAGAATAATTCTAAGGTAAAATAGAAATTGAGAACTTAGCGTTTATTACATTTTAAACTACTTTGTATATAATCTTTTTTTATATTTTGAAAAGGATAAATTATATGAAAGTAGCAGTATATTGTGGTTCAAGTAATGGAAACGAAGCTAAATATATAGAACAAACAAAAGCTTTAGGAAAATTTTTAGCACAAAATAATATTGATGTTGTTTATGGTGGTGGAAAAGTAGGGCTTATGGGAACTATTGCTGATTCTGTTATGGAACATGGTGGAAAGGTTTATGGAGTTATTCCAGAAAAACTAAAAAATAAAGAGTTAGCTCATACAGGAATTACTGATTTAAGAATAGTAAAAGATATGCATGAGAGAAAAGCAATGATGGCTGATTTAGCTGATGCTTTTATAACTCTACCAGGTGGAGCAGGAACTTTAGAAGAGATTTTTGAAGCATGGACTTGGGCTCAACTTGGTTATCACAATAAACCTTGTGCTTTTTATAATATAGATGGTTTTTATGATGATTTATTTAAAATGTTTGAAAAGATGACACAAAGTGGATTCTTAAAAGAAGAATATTTATCTATGCTTATAAATACTTCAAATTCACAGGAGTTAGTAGCTTCAATTAAAAACTACAAAGCTCCAAACGAAAAATGGCATTAAAAAAGAAGGTTCAATTAAAATGAACCTTCAATTTGTTTTACCCAAGCTTCAATTCTCTCATCTGTTAGTTCATCTTGATTAACATCATCAATAGCTAAACCAACAAACTCTCCATTTTCAACTGAATCACTTTCATCAAAATAATATCCATCAGCAGAGGTTCTTCCTACAACATTTCCTGCTTTTACGTATGCATAAAGATTTGCTAAAGCATTACAAAATGTATCTGAATAAGTTTCTTGATCTCCTAATCCAACTAAAGCAATAGTTTTAGAAGAAAAATCTATTTCTTGAAGGTTATTCTCAAAGTCTTCCCAATCAGCTTGTAAATCACCACTACCCCAAGTTGCAGAAGCAAGAATAAGTTTGTCATATTTTTCAAGATCTTCTTTTGAAGAGTCTGCGATATTATGAAGTTCTACCTCTTTTGAGAAAGCACTTTTTATTTTTTCGGCTACTTCTTCCGTAGTTCCTGTATCACTACCATAAAATAATCCAATTGTTTCCATGACAATATCCTTCTTAATTTATTTGTACTAAATAATATAACATGATTATATTAAATAATTATAAAATAGTTTTATTATTTCCAATGAGTTAGAAACTCTTTATTTGTATTTCTTTCTACTTCCTTGCAAAGCTGTGGGAAAAACTCTAAAAAGTCTTCTTCTATTTTGTCTATATTTGAACAAACTCTTTCATAATAGTTTGAAGCCTTGTCTCTAGAAGCTAATCTATCAGATAATCTTTTATCAACTCTTAGAAAACCTTCGTTTAGTTGTTCTAGGCTTTGATATTTATTTAATAAATCAAAATCAATCATTCTTTTTAAAGGTATTGCTGCGCAAGCAGGAAGAGTAGGAAGTATTTGGTATGAGTTTTCATAAAACTCATTTAAAAATTCATCTAAAGGAATTTTGGAAAATTTATCCCAATTTTTAGTAAGTAAATAATCATAGCTTAGATCAATAACTACAGCTTTTAAAAGTCCTTTATTTCCAAGTCTATTTTTACTTATTTTAAAAAGTTTATGTGAATCAGTATATGAGTCAATAAGTTTATGGATTTTCATTCCATTTTGTATATGAATACTTGCATTATCCCAAACTTTTCCTTTTAGTGGGTCTGCAAGGTAGTTTGCAATTTGAAACTCTATATTGTATTCTGATAAAAAAATATGTGCTAACCAATTCATTGTTTATTTTATCATATTTGATATAATAACAGTAACAAAGGAATTGTTATGAAAATAGATATCTACTATGATAAAGAGTGTCCTTTTTGTAATAAATATGCACAGATACTAAATCTTCGCAAAGAACACGATGTAAGTATAAATAATGCTAGGGATGATTTAGAAAAACTTAGATATTTTTATTCTTATGGCTATGATATAAATTATGGAATAATAGTACAAATAGATGATAAAATATATCAAGGCAGTGATGCTATACTAGCTATTGATAATCTAAGTGAAAATACTTCGTTTTTCTATAAAACAAAGATATTTCAAAACTTTTTATATCCAGCTTTAAAGATTATAAGAAAAATTGTTTTATTTATTTTAGGGAAAAATTCTACTATAAAGTTTGAAGAGTAAACCCAAGCAAAAGCTTGGGCTTTTTATTAGTTAATACTACTAATAGTAACTGAGAAGTTTAATTCTTTTCCTGCTAATGGATGGTTGAAATCTACTTCAACAGAACCATCTTCTTTGATATCAGATACAATTACTTGGATAGGTTGACCATTTTCACCTTGACCTTGTAAAGGCATTCCAACTTGTAGTTCTAAATCTCCAAATTGTTCTTTTGGTAAAACTTGTTTTGCTTCTTCATTGTACTCACCATAAGCTTCTGCTGCTGGTACAGTGATATCTTTTGAGTCACCTTCATTTAATTCTACAATTCTTGATTCTAAACCAGGAATAATTTGTCCTGTTCCATAAGTGAATTCTAAAGGATCTTTGCCAATATTACTATCAACTACCTCTCCATCTACTTTTAATTCATACATCATTGCTACAACTTGATTGTTTTCTATAGCCATATTGACGCTCCTTTATTTTATTATTAATGTAAAACTTTATCGAAATAAAATAACACAGAGGTAAAATATGACTATATAAAAAATAAATCTTAAAATTTAGATTTGATAGTCGAAATTTCCACTTTTTGAATTTTTATCATTCCACTCAAAAATAAAACACATTGGCAATGCATTTCTTTTGTTTAAGTAAATTGCAGATACAAGTCCACCTATAAAAATAGAAACAATAGCTACTGCTGAACCAAAAGCTAAAGTAGAAAGTCCAGTTAGACCTTGACCTACTGTACAACCAATTGATAAAACACCACCTGTTCCCATAAGTGCTCCACCTATCATGTTATTTCTAATTCTATTTTCACCTTTTGCAGCAGTACAACCAAAGCTATATCTTTTATTGAATTTAGACATTGTAAATGCCCCAATAACAACACCAAGTACAAGTGATACTGAAAAACTTAATTCATTTACTTGATAAAGCATAAAAAGTTCAATTGTTTTTCCTGTAGGATATACAAAACTAATAGCTTCATAATTTATTAATCTTTCAATGCTTTCTGCTCCTAAAACTCCAGTAACAGTCCATGCAGCAGCTACTAAAAGACCAATTAATACACCATCCCAAAGTGAAAATACTCTTTGTATTTTTTTAGTTAATACAAATAAAAGTACAAGCAAAATACCTACTACAACATAGATATTCATAGTTTTTTCTTCAATAAAAGAAGACCATTGTATTAAAGTAGGGTTATTAATAATAGGATTTAAATATCCACTTAAAAAACCTCTTGCAGTTGCAAAAGCAAAGATACCAATAAATAAAATACTAATTAAAGAGTTTTTATCCCCTTGTGCAAATTTTATAAGGTGTCTATTACTACATCCGTCTGCTAACATCATTCCTGTACCGAACATTAAACCACCAAGAATAATTACAAAATAGTTAATATTTTCTTTATAATATGGTGTTTCTGAAAAATCTAGCTCATAATATGAAGAGATAATTGCTGTTGAAACAATAGCAACAATCATTGCCATTACAACAGATGCTCCTCTCATTGTGGATTTTGTTAACATATAATCTTTAATTGACCCACTAAAACAAAACTGTCTTTTTTGAGCAATCATCCCAAAAATAGCACCTATTGCAAAGCCTAGAATATTTACTATTTGAAAGATTTCTAAATCCATTTAAATCCTTAGTTGATTAATATAGTTTAATTTTATCAAATATTATCTATAAATATTTGAATAGTATATTAATGAGACTTCTTAATAAAATAATTAAGTAAAAATAAATCTTTACTAAAAAAGTAAAGATTATACTTCTTGATTTTCAGCTCTCATATCTTCAAGACCTTCAATGATATCTAAAGCCTCTTCTTGAGAGATTGTATTGTTTTCTATGTCAGCTAATACTTCATCAAAATATTGTTTTATTTGTTTCATGTACTCTAATTCTTCTTTTAAGTCATTAGTACTTTTTTTAGCTAATTCTTCTCTTATTTCTCTAATATTTTCATTTACTTCAACTAAAACATCTTCTTTTACTAACTCTTCTAATTGTTTAATATAATCCATAATTTACCTTTTTTGTCTTGATTAATTCTAATATTATAGCTAGTTGATTTAAAGAATTAGATATAATTGCAAAAAATCCAAATATTTAGGTTTATGATGAAAGATATTAAAGAGTTTATAAAAAAGCTTCCAAAAGCAGAATTACACTTACATATAGAAGGTTCACTAGAACCAGAACTGATGTTCAAATTAGCAAATAAAAATAATATAAAAATTCCGTATAAAACGGCAGATGAAGTAAAAAAAGCATATGATTTCACAAATTTACAAAGTTTTTTAGATATTTATTATGCAGGTGCAAAAGTACTTATTACAAAACAAGATTTTTATGATATGACTTGGGATTATATTTTAAAATGTAAAGAAAACAATATTATACATACAGAAATATTTTTTGATCCACAAACTCATACAAAAAGAGGAATCTCTTTTGAAACAGTTATCTTAGGAATAAAAGAAGCTTTAGATGATGCACAAAAGAAATTTTCAATAAGTTCAAAGATAATAATGTGTTTTTTAAGACACCTAAGCCAAGAAGAGGCTTTTGAAACTTTAGAAGAGTCTTTAGCTTTCAAAGATTATATTATAGGTGTAGGACTTGATTCTTCAGAGTTAGGAAATCCTCCTAAAAAATTTGAAAAAGTATTTAACAAAGCAAAAGAGTATGGATATAAATTAGTAGCTCATGCAGGAGAAGAGGGTGATATTTCTTATATTGAAGATGCCTTAGAGTTACTTCATATAGAAAGAATAGACCATGGTGTTCAAGCAATAAATTCAGACTCTTTGATGAAAAGGTTAAAAGAAGAACAAATACCACTTACCGTATGTCCAAATTCAAATATAGAGTTAAAAGTATTTGAAAACTATAAAGAACACAATATAAAACAACTTTTAGATTATGGTTTAAATGTCACAGTAAACTCTGATGACCCTGCATATTTTAAAGGCTATATAAATCAAAATTTTTTCAATCTAGTAGATAATACAACTTTAACCAAAGAAGATATTGTAAAATTAGTAAAAAACTCTTTTAATTCATCTTTTATTGATGAGAAGTTAAAAGAAGAGTATATTAAAAAAGTTGATGAGGTTATAGAAAGACATGAATAATATTTTAAACTACATAAAAATAAACGAACAAATTTCAACTGCTGGACAACCTAGTGTTGAGCAGTTTCAAAAAATCAAAGAAGAAAACTTTGAGATTGTTATAAACTTAGCTTTAAGTACTGCAACAAATGCTTTAGAAAATGAAGACAAAGTTGTAACTGAATTAGGAATGACTTATATTCATATTCCAGTTGATTTTGAAGAACCAAAAGTAGAAGACTTGAATAAATTTCTAAAAGTTATGCAAGCTTTTAAAGGTAAAAGAGTATTTGTACATTGTGCCAAAAACTATAGAGTAACTGCTTTTATGTATATTTATCATAAACATGTATTAAATACTGCTTTTGATGATATCGATATTTCTATGTTTGAACAATGGTCACCATCAAAAAAGTGGCAAAATCTTATGAAAATAGATTTTAAGAAGTTAGAATTATCTTAGGAAAATACCCTTTAAATCATCTTCTTAGATATTTTTTGTTAGTATAAAGCGATATTATAATAAATGGATTAAGTTTGAAAATAGAAACAAAAGTTGCGAAATTTAATGAACCATTATATTTAGAAAGTGGTAGGATTTTAGAATCCTATGAGCTTATATATGAAACTTATGGTGAACTAAATGAAGATAAATCAAATGTCATAGTGGTTTGCCATGCACTTGCAGGAAGTCACCATGCTGCTGGAAGATATGCCGATGAAGCAAAGCCTGGTTGGTGGGATAAACTTATTGGTGATGGGAAAGCAATAGATACTACAAAATATTTTGTAATTTGTTCTAACAATATAGGTAGTACCTTTGGTTCAACAAATGCTTTAAGTATAGATCCAAGTACAAATAAAGAGTATAGATTAAAATTTCCAATTCTTACTATTTCTGATATTGTTAAAGCACAAATAAATCTTTATAAAAGTCTAGGAATACAAAAAGCAAAAGCAGTAGTCGGTGGAAGTATGGGTGGTATGCAAGCCCTTTGTTACTCAATAGAGTTTCCAGACTTTGCAGAACATGTATTTGCACTAGCAACAACAGCATATACTAGACCATGGGCAATAGCAGTAAACAAAATTGCAATTGAGTCAATAAGACATGACCCAGCTTTCAAAGATGGTTTTTATGACAAAGATAATTTAGAAGCAAAAGGTTTACCAGGACTTGCAATTGGAAGAATGGCAGGATTAATTGCATACTTAAGTCCAAATTTGTTTAATAAAAAGTTTGGAAGAGATTATGCTAGAACAGATGGTTTATATGAACTTTTTGGTAGATTTGAAGTTGAAAGATATTTAGAATACAATGCTTACTCTTTTCCAAAGATATTTGACCCACTTTCATATCTTTATATTTGTAAAACAATGAATATTTTTGATGCAGGAAGAAATGAAGATACTTTAGAAAACTCTTTTCAAAAGATTAAGTGTAAACTTCATTTAATCTCTTTTTCTGATGATATGCTATTTTTCCCTGAAGAGATGGAAGAAATAAGAGACATCATGGAAAAGATTGGAAAAGGTGACCAAGTAACTTATAAAATGATTGAGAGTCAATCAGGACATGACTCATTTTTGGTAGAAGTAGAAAAGTTTGATGATTATATTATAGATTTATTGGAGAATAAGTAATGAGTGAAACAGAGATAAAAGAAGAGATAGTATTTGAAAAAAAGATTGAAAAAGCAAAAGAGCTTTTAGAAAAACTTTCAAATCCAGATATAACACTAAGTGATTCACTTGATGTTTATAAAAATGGAATAAAAGAACTAGAAGAAGCTCAAAAGCTTTTAGATGAAGCAAAACTTGTATTTACACAAGAAGAAAAAACTAACAAAGAAGAACCTTTTTAGAACTGAAAATTTGCCATAAAATATTGCAAATTGACATGTAAATAACAAAAAATAAAATTTATTGATAAACTTCTTCTACTATTTAGGAGAAGTTTATGGAAACTACTAATGAAACTTTTGATCAGTGGAATAGAATCAAGAGAACTACTAACCAAAATAATAGAAAACTAGGAATAAAACCAAGAGAAATATATTGGGCTAAAATAGGACAAAATATTGGCTATGAACAAAATGGCAAAGGTTCGAATTTTGCAAGACCTGTACTTATTATAAGAAAACTTACCTCTGAACTTTTTATAGCAGTTCCTTTAACTAGCACATTAAAAAACAATGACTATTTTCATAGATTTAAGTATATTAATAAAC